>NZ_JACSJP010000007.1:0-43890 GCF_018617095.1 Exiguobacterium sp. s83
CCGTTCCCATGCCGAACACGGAAGTTAAGCGTCTCAGCGCCGAAAGTAGTTGGGGGATCTCCCCCTGTGAGGATAGGACGTTGCCAGGCCAACGCAGAAGACGATCAAGCATATGCTTGATCGTCTTTTTTCATATTTTTATAGTTTAGGAGGAATAACAGATGGCTCCTGCTCGGGAAAATCCGTTTACATTTTTAGAGGTTCTGGAACAGCATGTTCGTGAACACCGCGTCTCTTTCCACGTACCAGGTCATCATAATGGTACAGTGGTTGATGATCGCTTACCTGATGCATTCGCAAAAGTCATGCCTTACGACTTGACCGAGCTAGCGCATTTAGATGATTTGCACGATACCTCGGGAATCATCGAGCAAGCAGAATGTGCATTGGGTAAGTTGTATGAGAGTAAAAGTAAATGGCTTGTCAACGGATCGACTGCGGGAAATTGGAGTATGCTCGCGGCAACAGTGAAACGTGGTGAACGGGTATATGTTCAACGGAACTCACATAAATCGGTTTGGAACGCAATCGAATGGTTAGGATTAAAGCCAGTCTTACTAACACCTACCATTGAACGTGGCACAGGCATCCCGACTGTCGTGACATTAGATACGATCGAACAGGCCATTCAAGAATATCCTGGAGGGAAAGCCGTCATGTTGACGTCTCCGACCTATTACGGGGATATGGCAGACATTCGAACGATTTCGGACTATTTGACATCATTCGACATTCCATTGCTCGTCGATGAGGCACACGGCGCTCATTTGATTCATCCACAGTTGCCACGTCGCTCTGCAATCTTCGAAGGAGCGAGCGCAGTCGTGCAGTCCGCTCATAAAACGTTGCCTGCCCTCACTATGGGGGCTTGGGTTCACTATAAAGATCATATCGATGAAGCGCGCTTGAAGCATGCATTATCTTCTTTTCAGACTTCGAGTCCGTCTTATCTCGTCATGGCTTCATTGGATTATGCTCGTTCTTATCTAGAACGTTTAACGGATGAGGAATGGTCCGCAATCCAAAAAAGCCATGCACAATTTGTTCTTGAATTAAAACGAGCTGGTTTTGTTGTAAAAGTCGGAGATGACTTTACGAAAGTGACGATTCTGACTTATCCGAAGAATGGATTGATCTTTAGTCAGCATCTCGCCTCAATCGGCATAGACATCGAGTTGGCGGCAGTCGATCATGTGTTATTCTGCTTGCCATTCAGGGAAATAAAGAAACAGGAAATCGAACATTGGATCAAATTAATAAAAAAAGCATCTACCCATGTGCCGATCATTGAAGACGATGAAACGATCTTTCCCTTCCCACAAACCGAGCGCGTGTCTGAACTCTATACGTCTGAAACAGCTCTTCCAATTCAGCGAGTTCTGTTCGACCAAGCAATCGGATTGATTTCAGCAGAGACGGTGATTCCATATCCACCAGGTATTCCATGGATTCTAAAAGGAGAGCGGATTACAGAAGAAAAAATCCGGGTGCTCCGGGAATGGATTTCTTTAGGGAGGAAGCTTCAAGCTAGTAAGCATGTTATGATAGAGCAAATTGACGTTATTGTAGAGGAGTTTTAAAACGTGAACAGAATGTTTATTACGGTTGAAGGACCGGATGGATCAGGAAAGTCCACACAGCTTCAATTATTAGTAGAAAACTTAAAACAAAAAGGATATGACATCGTCGTGACCCGAGAACCTGGAGGAACAACGGTCGGGAATCAGATTCGCGAAGTGTTATTGTCTCCCGATCATCATGAGATGACACCACGCGTGGAGATGATGCTCTATGCCGCATCACGGGCTCAGAACGTGGAACAAGTGATTCGGCCAGCGTTAGAGCGGGGCGCCATTGTTCTCTGCGACCGGTTCATCGATGCATCCATTGCTTATCAAGGATATGGATTGCAGTATGACCTTGATCAGATTCGGTCATTGAATGAATGGGCGACGAATGGTCTCACGCCCGATTTAACCTTTTTATTCGATTTGAATCCGGAACGGGCGAGTGCACGTATGAAAGATCGGGGACAGCTTGATCGGATCGAGAGTCGTGATCATGCATTCCATGAGCGTGTCTATGCAGGATTCCAAACGTTACTGAAACAGTATCCAGAACGCATCGTTCGGATTGATGCCGATCAATCGATTGAATGCATTCAAGATGAGGTACTTGACTATACGATCGAACGACTACAACAAGGAGGCGTACAAAAATGATGAAAATGGTAATTGCAATCGTACATGATAAGGATAGCGCACGTTTGTCCGACGCACTCGTCGAGCAAGATTTTCGCGCAACAAAGTTAGCCACGACTGGTGGATTTTTAAAAGAAGGTAATACAACGTTTATGATGGGGATTCCACAAGAGCGTCTTGATGATTTGATGGACGTGATTCAATCGAACTGCTCGAGCCGCGACCAAATGATTACGCCGATCTCACCGATGGGAGGACATGCGGATTCGTATATTCCTTACCCAGTCGAAGTACAAGTCGGAGGGGCGACGGTATTCGTCTTGCCGATCGAAGGATTCCATCAGTTTTAATGGGAGTTGGGCATATGCGTTTTCAAGAATTGAGCGAGTCGCAAACTGTCGTTTCTCGCATCATTCAAAATTCAATCGTTTCGAATAAAGTGGGGCATGCGTATATCTTCTCAGGAGATTATGAGCCTTATTTGATTGATACAGCCACATTGTTCGCCAAAGCCTTATTTTGTGAATCACCAGATGGTGCAGAGCCTTGTGGAGTGTGTCGAAACTGTCGGCGTATGGATTCTAAAAACATTGTCGACTACATCGAAGTGGAGCCGGACGGTGCGAGTATAAAAAAAGAACAGATTCAGCAATTGCTCAGTGATTTATCACTACGAGGTGCTGAAGGTGATCGCCAAGTGTACGTCATTCATCAAGCGCACAAGATGACGACTCAAGCGGCGAACAGTCTATTGAAGTTCTTTGAAGAACCGGGTGTAGGTAAGCTTGCTATTTTAGTGACGACACAACCACAGTTGCTTCTTCCGACGATTCGTTCGCGTGCGCAACAACTTGCTTTTCGTCCAATCGACCGAGCTCAGTTGGCGCAAACAATGTCAGAAGAACTGTCCTGTACGTATGATTTGGCATACCTTGCCTTGACCGTTTATCCGAAATGGGATGACGCGAAAGAGGCACTTGAGCAGGAGTGGTTTGTACAGGCGTACGGGCTAGTGGTACAATTAATTGAAGTATTGACGAAACGACCTCAAGAGTTGCTCTTGTTCGCACAAGAAAAATGGTTAGGGCATTTCAAAGGACGGAATGAGTTGCGAGTCGGTCTTGAATTATTCGAACATTGGCTGGAGGAGGCACTTCATTTAAAAGTGCGAGATATGTATGCTCCGAAGCTATTTAAGAATGAGGCTGCCTTGTACAACGCGTTTATCCAAAATCGATCTGTCACCAAGCTTACACATGCGATTGAAAGTGTACATGCGGCCATTCGGCGACTTGAGGCAAACGTCAATCCTCAATTAACGTTCGAACGACTTTCGTTCGATTTGCAGAAAGGATAGAAGCGCGTGCTTGAAGTAGTTGGAGTCCGTTTTAAAGAAGCGGGAAAAATCTATTACTTTTCACCAGGCGATGCAACGCTTAAACGTGGGGACCATGTCATCGTTGAAACGGTACGTGGCATTGAGTATGGGGAAATCGTCCAAGTCGACAAGCAGCTCGGTGAAGACGAAGTCGTCCTGCCATTGAAGACAATCCTTCGTGTCGCGGACCAAAAGGATGCGGATATCGTACGCGATAATCGACTGGCAGCCGTTGATGCTCACGCCGTCTGTGAAGAAAAAATTCGAGAACATCAATTAGAAATGAAGCTAGTTGATGTTGAGTATACATTTGATCGCAATAAAGTGATCTTTTATTTTACTGCCGAGGGTCGCGTCGACTTTCGAGAATTGGTAAAAGACTTAGCTAGTGTGTTTCGGACACGAATCGAGCTCCGACAAATCGGCGTTCGTGATGAAGCGAAACTCCTTAGCGGGATTGGGCCATGTGGTCGGGTTCTTTGCTGCTCGTCATTTCTTGGGGAATTCGAACCGGTCTCGATCAAAATGGCCAAAGACCAGAATCTCTCGTTGAATCCGAATAAGATCTCTGGAGTATGTGGTCGTCTGATGTGCTGTTTGAAATATGAGAATGACACATATGAAGAACTGAAACGTGATTTACCAGACGTCGGCAAGCGAATCAAAATTCCAGAAGGTGATGGTCGGGTAATCGGTCTTAACATTTTGGACCAACTCATTCAAGTCGAGCTCCACGATCGGACACGTGTCGTCACGTATACGATTGATGAACTCGTTGAAGTGGGTGCGATTAAACGAAAACCGTCAAAACAGTGATGGGGTGCTGAGCAGTGGAAAGAATGGACAAAAAAGAAGTGATGATGCGGGTGGATGCGATCGAGCAACAGATGCAGCTCCTCACCGAACATTTAGGCGTGTTAAAAGAGCAGCTCGCTTATTTGCTTGAAGAGAACCAGCATATGTATCTAGAGAATCATCACTTACGCGAAAAAGTCGAACAATTGGCAGAAGTTGATACGACAAATGGTGATTCACAAATCGCATTGTCTGGGAAAGGGCAGAACAATTTGGCTGCGCTGTATCAAGAAGGATTCCACATTTGTAACCTCCATTACGGACAGGTACGAAAAGATGGGGACTGTCTCTTCTGTTTGTCGATGCTCAATAAACATTAATACGGGGCGATAGATAGGGGTTCCCTATCCGTCGCCTTTCTTTTATAGAAGGAGGAAACGATGGTAACGGTTAAGGATGGAGAACGCCTTGATGATTTGCTCGGACGTCCAGGTAAAATCATTCAAAGTGATGATGTGTTCTCATTTTCATTAGATGCGGTACTGCTTGCAGAGTTTGTATGGGTGCCTATCCAAAAAGGACAACTGGTCGATTTGTGTGCTGGCACCGGGGCAATCCCGCTCTTTTTGTCATATCGTACAAAAGGAACGATAACAGGTGTGGAGATTCAATCGAAACTGGTCGACATGGCGAATCGAAGCATGGCGGTCAATCGTCTCGAAGAGCGAATTCGAGTGGTGGAGGGCGATGTGAAAACGGCAGCGACGCAGCTCGGGCATGCACGATATGACGTAGTCACATGTAACCCGCCCTACTTTTTAGCGAACGAGACGTCACTCCGAAATCAAAATGAGCATCATACGATTGCGCGCCATGAAGTGCTGTGCACGTTAGAAGATTGCATCAAGACGGCCAGTCAACTCGTCAAACCGGGAGGGAAAGTGGCGTTCGTGCATCGGCCAGAACGTTTACTGGATATCCTGACGTTGATGCGTGCGTATCGAATTGAACCAAAACGAATGCAACTCGTTTACCCGAAAGCGGGACGCGAGGCGAATACCTTATTAATCGAGGGATCGAAAGATGGAAAAGCAGGTCTTAAAATTTTACCGCCATTTGTTGTCTATGAAGAAGACGATACGTATACAGAAGCGATGCGAGCTATTCTCGATGCCTAAACATTATACGTACATCTTGGAATGCGGTGATGGAACGTATTACACGGGCTATACGACAGACGTGGAAAAACGACTCCTTGCACATAATGCCGGGAAAGGTGCGAAATATACGAAAGCCCGTCTCCCTGTACGACTTCGGTACGTACAATCGTTTGAGACGAAGCGGGAGGCCATGCGATACGAATGGTCCATCAAGCAATTGACCCGAGCACAAAAAGAGAAGTTGATGGAGGGGACGACCAATGAATTCACAGAAGAGCTATCAAACTGAACAACCGACGTTGTATGTCGTGCCGACCCCAATTGGGAACTTGGAGGATATGACGTATCGCGCGGTACGGACCCTTCAGGAAGTAGACTTAATCGCAGCGGAAGACACACGACAAACGATGAAGCTTTGCCGACACTTTGACATTGCGACAAAATTGATTAGCTATCATGAACATAATAAAGAAGTGAGTGGACCAAGACTGATTGACGATCTGTTGTCCGGAAAATCGATTGCCGTTGTCTCAGATGCAGGTATGCCTGGAATTTCAGACCCGGGAAGCGATCTCGTGCGATTAGCCATTGAGGCAAACATCCCGGTTGTCGTCTTACCCGGTGCGAATGCAGCACTTACGGCACTCGTCGCATCCGGTCTTGCAACTGAACGTTTTCTCTATTACGGTTTCTTGCCGCGTAAGAAGAAGGATCGGGTTGAGATTCTCGAATCGATTCAATACGAACCTGGCACCGTCATTTTTTATGAGGCTCCTCATCGTTTGAAAGAGATGTTGACAGCGATTCGACAAGTGTTCGGGAATCGACAAATCGTATTAGGTCGTGAACTGACAAAAACGTTTGAAGAGTTTTTGAGAGGAACTGTGGATGAGGCGTTGACATGGTGTGAGGGTGAAGTGCGTGGTGAGTTTGTCGTCTTGGTGAGTGGAGCGACAGAGGCGGCTCCTACGACTACGTGGTGGGAAGCACTCTCTACGTATGAACACGTGGTTCACTATATTGAAGAAGGACAAAAACCAAACGCAGCAATCAAACAGACTGCGAAAGACCGCGGCGAATCTCGGAACGATGTATACGATGCGTATCATCAATTGCATAAAAAAGAGTAAGCAAGGAAATCCTTGCTTACTCTTCGCTGTAGTAATTTTCGAGCATGTTCTTCAACTCAACGAGAACACGTTGTGCACCTTCTGGTGACAAGATGAGTTTGCCGTCTGCCAATTTGAAGTTATCATCTGATACTTCGCCTGTAACTTGGCAAGTCATGTTTGGCTTATATTTTTTCAAAACGATTTGATCGTTGTCGACGTAAATTTCGAGAGCATCTTTCTCTGCAATACCGAGTGTACGACGCAATTCGATTGGAATAACGACACGACCAAGCTCATCAACCTTACGTACAATACCTGTAGATTTCATTTTGTGTTTCCTCCTCCAATGATGTCGAAATCTCGTGGTGACATGAATCGTCAAAATTCGACAATGTGACTACAGCAAAAAGCATACTAAACTTTCCAATTGCAGTCAACTGCTTACTATCTGGAAAAGTAAATTTTCGAAATTTGTCGAATCAAGAACGATATATACCTAAATTTCCCCGTAAGTTTGAACTTGAAACAAAGAAAGGGTATTTTTGGAATATTTATGACGAAGAAAACGCAAAAAAATTCCAAACAATTAGGTTTGGAAATTCTTTTGTCGAACCGTGTATAATGGAAATTGCATATGTCGAAAGGATGGAGAATAAATCATGGCGAAGCCGACTTTTTATATTACAACCCCAATTTATTATCCGAGTGCAAAACTGCACATCGGTCACGCATATACCACGGTAGCAGGTGATGCGATTGCGCGCTACAAACGCTTAAAAGGGTTTGACGTCCGTTATTTGACCGGAACGGATGAGCACGGTCAAAAGATTCAAGAAAAAGCGAAAGAGGCAGGCGTGACGCCACAAGCTTTCGTGGATGAAGTCGTGGAAGAGATCAAGGTCTTATGGGACCGTCTCGAAATTTCGTACGATGACTACATCCGTACGACAGAGGACCGCCATAAGAAAGTGGTCGAGCATGTTTTTGAGACATTACTTAAAAATGGGGACATCTACCTCGGTGAGTACGAAGGATGGTATTCCGTACCGGATGAAACGTACTACACTGAATCGCAGCTCGTCGATGGAAAAAGTCCTGACAGCGGACATCCGGTCGAGCTCGTTCGTGAGGAGTGCTACTTCTTCCGTCTCAGCAAATACGCTGACCGCTTGATTGAATATTTTGAGTCACATCCTGATTTTATTTTGCCAGAATCTCGTAAAACCGAGATGATCAATAACTTCTTAAAGCCGGGTCTTCAAGATTTGGCTGTATCACGCACGACGTTTGATTGGGGCGTCCAAGTCCCATCGAACCCGAAGCACGTCGTGTACGTATGGGTCGATGCGCTCACAAACTATATCTCATCACTCGGATACGGTACAGACAACGATGAACTCTTCAACCGTTACTGGCCAGCAGACGTTCATTTGGTAGGGAAAGAAATCGTACGTTTCCATACGATCATTTGGCCAGCCCTCTTAATGGCACTTGATCTTCCATTACCGAAGCAAGTATTTGCGCACGGATGGTTGCTCATGAAGGATGGGAAGATGTCGAAATCGAAAGGGAACGTCGTGGACCCGATCCCATTGATTGATCGTTACGGCCTCGACTCGGTCCGCTATTATCTTCTCCGTGAAGTTCCATTCGGAGCGGATGGCACGTTCACGCCGGAAGCGTTCGTTGACCGCTTGAACTTTGATTTAGCGAACGACCTCGGAAACTTATTGAATCGCACCATTGCGATGATTAAAAAGTACTTCGACGGAAATATTCCGGCATATAACGGAAATGTCACGGCATTTGATGCAGAATTGTTGAACGTGGTGAAAGAGACGACACGCAAAACAGAAGAAGCCATGGAGCACATGGAGTTTTCGGTCGCACTCACAAACATTTGGCAACTCGTCAGCCGTGCGAATAAATATATCGATGAGACACAACCATGGGTTCTCGTGAAAGAGGAGTCGAAGCGCGAGGAGCTGGCTTCTGTCATGACACATCTTGCGGGCGTACTTCGTCATGTTGCCATCATGATTCAACCGTTCATGACGCGCGCTCCAAAAGAGATGTTCCGTCAGCTCGGACTCGAGGGAGAGGACATGTCATGGGAGGCGTTGGATACATTCGCAGACTTTAGCAATGCGGTCGTGACGGACGGGACACCGATTTTCCCACGTCGTGATGTGAAAGAAGAAGTCGATGCAATCCAAGAAATGATGCGTCAGGCGTCTAAAGCACGGATTGAAGAGACGGAGACGGCATCAGTAGAAGAAACTGACGAAGACATTCGTCCTGAAATCACGATTGATGTCTTCGACCAAGTCGAATTCCGTGTCGGTCAAATCGTCGAAGCCGATAAGATTAAAAAAGCGAAGAAACTGTTGAAACTTCAAGTCGACCTTGGGAAAGAGACACGTCAAATCGTGTCTGGTATCGCTGAATGGTATGCCCCTGAAGATTTGGTTGGCAAGAAAGTCATCGTTGTCGCAAACTTGAAACCAGTCAAGCTCCGTGGAGAACTCTCGCAAGGGATGATTCTAGCGGCGGATCGTGACGGGAAACTCGAGCTCGCGACGGTCTCAGACCAGATGCCGAACGGTGCCATCGTCAAATAATGGAATGGGGGAGACCGCGGTCTCCCTCTCTTTTTCTAAGGAGGAAACAAGATGTTGATTGATACACATACGCACATCAATGCGGAACAGTTCAGTGAAGACGTGGAGGAGACAATTGTGCGAGCGAGAGAAGCGGGCGTTTCTCCGTTACTCGTCGTCGGATTTGATACACCGACCATCGATCGAGCCATTGAACTGGCGGAAACGTACGAAGATATCTATGCCATTGTCGGATGGCATCCTGTCGATGCGATTGACTGTACGGATGCGGATTTAGCACGAATCGAAACACTCATGAGTCATCCGAAAGTCATGGCACTCGGTGAAATCGGACTCGATTATCATTGGGACAAATCACCGAAAGATATGCAACAACGCCTCTTCCGTCAACAAATCGCCATTGCCAAACGGACGAATATGCCGATTGTCATTCATAACCGAGAAGCAACGGCAGATGTCCTTCATATTTTAGAAGAAGAGCATGCCGAAGCAGTCGGTGGTGTGTTCCATAGTTACAGCATGTCCGTCGAACTTTTGCCTCGTTGTTTAGACTTGAACTTCTATATTTCGTTAGGAGGACCGGTCACGTTCAAAAATGCGAAGGTTCCGAAGTTGGTGGCGCAAGAAGTGCCGCTGGATCGTCTGCTTGTCGAGACGGATTGCCCGTACTTGACCCCAACACCGTTCCGGGGAAAACGTAACGAACCAGCATACGTCAAATACGTAGCTGAAGAGATCGCCACCCTTCGCGATATGCCGTACGATGAGCTCGCTGCAGCCACGACAGCCAATGCGAAGAAGTTGTTCCGACTCCCATGATCAAGCGTGTATTAGCGAGTATCGGTATTATTGCGACGGCTTCTGTGGCGTACGTGATGTTACAACCTGAATCGATTCGAATCGTCGATGACGGTGTGGTCATCGAGCATGAAACACGAGCTGACTCGGTTCTCGAGGTGCTTGAAGAGTTAAATATCACACTAGATGAATCAGATTATGTCACACCGGCGCTCAGTGAGGATGTACCGGACGACCGCTTGATTCGGATTGAGCGTTCACACGAGGTTTCGCTCCAGATTGGCTACGGTCAAACGGAGACAGTGCAGACGCGCGAGCGGACCGTAAAGGATGTCTTACTACGATACGGAGTCACGGTACGGGACGGAGATACGGTGTATCCATCGGTCCGTACACCGGTGACGAATGGGATGACGATTCGATATCAACCGGTCGTGGCCGTGAATCTCATTGTCGGTCAAGAGGCGTTGACCATTTATACAATGGCTACGGATGTGGAGCAACTCTTAATGGAAGAGAACATCGATGTGACGGAAAGTGATACGGTCATGCCGGCTCCTTCCACACCGATCCGAGAAGGGTTGACGATTACGGTCAATACGAATCGTGATGTCGTTCAATATGAGAGTGAGTTGATTCCGTTTGAAGTGGTTGAGGAAGAGGATGACACGCTCGAAGAAGGTGTGAAGCAAATGGTGCAGGTCGGGGTTCCTGGACTTGAACGGACAAGGTATGCACTTACTGTGGAAAATGGTACAATTACAAATCGTACGAAAACAGATGTCGAGACATTGCGTAAAACGATGCCGCAGATTATCAAAGTGGGAACGAAGAAAGTCACGGAACCGGTAACCGACGCTGAGTCGACGACCGCGGATGAATCGAGCCCATTCATTCCAGAAGCTGAAGTCGAGATTGCCGAACCGCCGAAAACAGATGACGTACTTGATTTTTCATCCGCAAAACAATTGCTTGTGGAAGCGACCGCTTATACGAACAATCCGGAAGACACGGTGACGTATGACGGACGCGTGCTGACAAGAAGCGGATATGATGTGACCGACACGATTTTGTATGAAGGCATGCGCATCATCGCCGTCGACCCTGCCATCATTCCACTCGGGACCCGCGTGTATGTCGAGGGGATCGGTATGGCGATTGCCTTGGATACAGGAAGTGCGATCAAAGGGCAAAAAATCGATATCATGATGGATGAAAAGGAAGAGGCCGTGACGTTCGGTCGCAAACCGCTCACCATCTGGGTGATTCCGAAGCAGGAAGAAGAGAAAGAAGGATCAGACAATGCGTGAGAAAATACAAGAAATTATCGTCGTAGAAGGGCGTGACGACACGGCACGACTTCAAGAAGTGTTCGACGTCGATACGATTGAAACGAACGGGTCTGCCGTATCCGATCAGACGATTGAACGAATCCGTCGTGCTCAGGAGAAGCGCGGGGTCATCATTTTGACGGACCCAGATTATCCGGGAGACCGTATTCGGGCGATTGTCGAGGAACGCGTCAAAGGATGTAAGCACGCACATTTGCCTCGGGCCGAGGCGAAGGACAAGCGTGGGAAAATCGGTGTGGAACATGCGAGTCCGGAGTCACTTCGCCGTGTCTTAGGAGCAGTGTTTGAACCGCGTGTCGAAACGGACCAACCAATCGTCACACGGAAAATGGTGTTGGAGGCGGATTTAATCGGTGGAGCAGCGGCCGCGACGCGTCGGAAGCGACTCGGGGTGTTGCTTCGAATCGGTGAGCCGAATGCCAAACAATTTGTAAAACGGGTCGAGGCGCTCGGCGTCACGATCGAAGAGTGGGAGCAGGCACTTGCTCAATTAGAGGAGGAACAGGGTTGAAAGACATTGCAACAATCCAACGAACGAAAGCGATTTTAGAGCGACATGGGTTTTCATTCAAAAAATCGCTCGGTCAAAACTTTTTAATCGATTTGAACATCTTGAGTAAAATTGTCGGAGCAGCAGAACTGAGTGAAGTGAGTGGTGTCCTTGAAATCGGTCCCGGAATCGGCTCATTGACCGAACAATCGGCCAAGCGTGCCAAAAAGGTCGTTGCGCTTGAAATCGACCAACGTCTTTTGCCGATTTTAGATGATACGATGTCGCCTTATCCGCATGTGAAAGTCATCCATGGGGATGCATTGGAACTGGACTTACGGGAGATCGTGGAGCAAGAATTTTTAAACGAAGGTATTGAAGATATTTCGGTGGTCGCCAACTTACCTTACTATGTCACGACACCGATCATTATGCGATTGCTTGAGAGCGGTGTTAAGTTCCGTTCGCTCGTCATGATGATTCAAAAAGAAGTGGCAGAACGGATTGGAGCAAAACCTGGCACGAAAGCATACGGCTCGCTATCGATTGCGATTCAGTATTATGCGGAGGCGGAAGTCAGTTTCATCGTCCCGAAAAACGTGTTCATCCCAGCACCGAACGTCGATTCGGCCGTCATTACACTACGAATGCGTAAAGAACCGGCCGTACAAGTGAAAGACGAAGCATTTTTCTTTGATGTGGCCCGAGCAAGCTTCGCTCAGCGCCGTAAAACCATCCTGAACAATTTGACAAACTATATCGGGAAAGAACATAAGGTCGAACTCGAACGTTCGCTTCACGAGGCTGGAATCGATCCGAAACGTCGTGGAGAGACGTTAAGCCTAGAAGAATTCGCACGTTTGTCTGACACAATTTTACCACTTAAAAATAGTTGACGACCTGAAAACGAGTCGTTATAATATTAATCTTTATTTTCATATTCAATTATGCTATACTTGTAACAGTGAGGTGAAGCGTATGCCAAAGACGTTACAAGAAATCAGACAAAAACTCGAATCGCATGTTGGTGAACGATTGACGTTGAAAGCAAACGGCGGTCGTAAGAAAGTTGTTACTCGGTTTGGAACGCTCGTTGAGACATATCCTGCGGTGTTCGTTGTGAAATTGGATGAAGACCTGCATAATGTGGAACGTGTCTCGTATAGCTACGCTGATGTCCTAACGGATACAGTTAAAATTGAATTCGGTAATTGATTTATAAATGAGGGGCGGATGCATTGGCAGCTGCTTCTTTTTTTGTGCGCCCGTTTACGGTACAATGGCGAACAGGAGACAAATGGGAAGGGTGAACGTGATGCGCACGATCAGTGTGAAAGCGCCGGCAAAAATTAATTTGACACTTGATGTCCTTGGAAAGCGTCCGGACGGCTATCATGAAGTAGAAATGGTAATGACGACAGTCGACTTGGCAGATCGCTTGGAGTTGACAGTTTTAGAGTCGGATGAGATTCGGATTCAATCAGAACACGCCTATGTGCCGAATGATCATCGGAATTTGGCGTATCGAGCAGCAGAATTGTTGCGCGAGCGTTTTAACATTCAGCAAGGGGTCGAGATTGTGCTCGATAAACAGATTCCCGTGGCAGCTGGCCTTGCAGGTGGCTCGAGTGATGCGGCGGCAACGCTCCGTGGGATGAACGAACTGTTTTCATTGAACTTGTCATTAGAGGAGCTAGCAGAGCTCGGTGCCGAGATCGGATCGGACGTGTCGTTTTGTGTCATCGGTGGCACAGCCATTGCAAGAGGTCGTGGTGAACAGTTAGAAATGATTCCGTCCCCGCCACCGTGCTATGTCGTTCTCGGTAAACCGAAAATTGGGGTATCGACGGCAGATGTGTATCGGGCAGTGCGTATGGAAGAGGTATATCATCCTGATACCGATGCCATGGTGGAGGCGATTCGTCAAAAAGATTTTCATGGAATCTGTGAACACCTTGGGAACTCACTTGAGAGTGTGACACTTAAGCTGCACCCGGAAGTGAAACAAATCAAAGAAACGATGCGTCATTGCGGAGCGGAAGGTGTTCTCATGAGTGGAAGCGGACCGACCGTGTTTGCGCTGATTGAACACGAGCAAAAAGCGCATCGAATCTATAATGGATTGAAAGGATTTTGCCCAGAAGTGTTCGTCGTTCGGATTCTCGGCAAAAGACATTGAACAAAAACGAATGAAAGTGATATATTCTCAATAGAACATTCGTTTATTATTGAAGATGTGAAGGAGAATCCGTATGAAAATTCGTAGAAGTGGTCGTCTCGTCGATATGACCCGTTATTTACTTGATCATCCGCATCAGCTTGTCTCGTTGTCGATGTTTTCAAGTCGTTATAAAGCTGCAAAGTCGTCGATTAGTGAAGACCTTGTCATTGTCAGTGAAATGTTGTCCCATGATGGGATTGGAAAACTGGTGACTGTCCCTGGTGCAGCCGGTGGTGTCATGTTCATCCCGGGATGGAGTAAGGAAAAGTCGCTGGAGATGATTGACACGCTCTGTGAGCAACTATCAAAACCGGAGCGTCTCTTACCAGGAGGCTATCTCTACCTCACGGATGTACTAGGTAATCCAAGTCAGGTGAAACCGATGGGGCAGGTCTTTGCGTCCGTCTTCGCCGACCGTAAAGTCGATGTGGTCATGACGATTGCGACGAAAGGGATTCCACTTGCCTATGCGGTCGCTGAGCAGTTAGGTGTTCCGTTTGTCATCGTTCGTTCGGATAGCCGTGTCACAGAAGGCTCGACCGTCAGTATCAATTATGTATCGGGTTCATCGAAAGCGATCCGTACGATGGCGCTCGCACGTCGCAGTCTGCCACGTGGTGCGAATGTGCTCCTAATTGACGACTTTATGAAGGCCGGCGGAACGATTCGTGGGATGATGAGTCTCTTGAATGAATTCGAGGCTAACCTTGCGGGCGTCGGTGTCTTGATGGAGGCCGAAGGAGCCGAGAAGAAGATGGTGAGTGAATACGTCAGCTTGATGAAGTTAACGAATGTCGATCCTGATGAAGGGCTTGTCACCATTTCGCGGGGGAATGTGGAACAATTCTTAAAGTGATTGGCAAAATTTTGATTTCGTTTTATGATTAGAGGGTATAGAGTTATCAATATGAAGTCATGACGTTCGTTTGAAACCAACTGAACCTTACAGAAGATCACACCATGGCGTAGACAACGATGAAAAAGGGGATGCGAAACATGCAGATCACAGACGTAAAAATTCGCAAAGTCGCGACAGAAGGCAGAATGAAAGCGTTGGCCTCAATCACACTTGACCATGAATTCGTTGTACATGACCTTCGAATCATCGAAGGAAGTAGCGGTCTATTTGTCGCCATGCCGAGCAAACGGACACCAGAAGGGATTTTTCGGGATATTGCGCATCCGATTAACGGGGAGATGCGACAAAAGGTCGAAGCCGCTGTATTGGAAACCTATTCCAATATGGATGTGGAAATCCTTGACCCACAACATGTGTCATACGGTACACATGAATGACAGAAAACAGCGGTTAGGTTGCCTGCCGCTGTTTTTTTGCGTTTCAATGGTTAAGGAACGGTACAACTATTGAAACGAAGGCATGGTTTCGATATAGTAGAAACGGTGTAAATAGGATTTAGTTGCAGAAAAGCCGAACTATACAGACCAATCACAGCTGTTGTGAGATAGGAGCGAATCAAGCATGGAGCGTTTTGCAGTCATTTTGGCAGCAGGAAAAGGGACGCGAATGAAGTCGAAGTTATATAAAGTACTTCATCCAGTTCTAGGGAAACCAATGGTCGAGCATGTTGTCGATCAGTTAGACCAAATCGGTGTCAGTCGTCAAATCGTAATCGTTGGCCATGGGGCGGAAGCGGTACAAGACACGCTCGGCACACGGGTAGAGTATGCGGTCCAGGAAGAACAGCTTGGAACAGGGCACGCTGTTCAGATGGCTGAAGCAGAGCTTGCGGGTAAATCAGGGGCGACGCTTGTCGTCTGTGGAGATACACCGTTACTCACGGCAGAGACGTTAGAAGCCCTTCTCGCGCATCACGAAGCGCAACAAGCAAAAGTCACGGTGTTGACTGCGATTGCTGACGATGCGACCGGATATGGTCGAGTCGTTCGTGGTGAAGATGGGAATGTGACGAAAGTCGTGGAACATAAAGATGCTTCAGAGGCAGAACTCGCCATCAATGAAATCAACACAGGGACGTACGTATTCGATAACGAATTGTTGTTCGATGCACTCAAACAAGTCGGGAACAACAATGCACAGGGCGAATATTACTTACCTGACGTCATTTCAATCGCAAAAGAAGCGGGCGAAGTGGTTGCGGCGCATACAGCACCGACGTTTGATGAGACGATCGGGGTCAATGACCGCGTCGCCTTGTCGCAAGCAGAAGCCATCATGCGCAAGCGGACAAATGAGCGTCTCATGCGTGAAGGGGTTACCTTCATGGACCCGGCATCGACGTACATTTCACCAGACGTGGTCATCGGATCGGATACGGTCATTTATCCGGGAACGGTCATTCTTGGCAAGACGACGATTGGCTCAGAATGTGTCATCGGACCAAACTCGGACATCCGCAACAGTGTGATTGAAGACCATGCCGTCGTACGCCAGTCTGTCGTGACTGATAGCCGAATCGGTGAGGCGGCTCAAGTCGGACCGTTCGCTCACTTACGTCAACAAGCTGTCCTCGGTGCGAACACGCGCGTCGGCAACTTTGTAGAGATTAAAAAATCGACGTTCGGTGACGGTGCGAAAGCGTCACACTTGAGCTATATCGGGGATGCGTCAATCGGTGAGCGCGTCAACTTAGGCTGTGGCTCGATCACAGTGAACTATGACGGTAAGAACAAGTTCGAGACAGTCGTGGAAGACGATGCATTCGTTGGCTGTAACGTCAACTTGATTGCCCCTGTAAAAGTCGGGAAAGGCGCGATTGTCGCTGCTGGATCGACGATTACGAGTGATGTACCAGAAGAGGCGCTAGCGATTGCACGCGAACGCCAAACGAATAAAGAAGGCTACACAAAACGATAACTTGCTGCCAATCATTATGGAAAACAACGGAGGAGAATCCTAAACATGTCTACTGTATACGAACGAGAAATTCGTCTATTTAGCTTAAACTCGAACCGCCCGCTTGCTGAAGAAATCGCGAAAGAAATTGGTGTCCCGCTCAGCGATTGCCAAGTCAAACGTTTCAGCGACGGTGAACTCTATATCAACATCGAGGAAAGTGTTCGTGGAGATGATGTGTATGTCATCCAATCAACAAGCTCGCCTGTAAACGAAACGCTCATGGAATTGCTTGTCATGATCGATGCACTCAAACGTGCTTCTGTCCGTACGATCAACATCGTGATGCCGTATTATGGATACGCACGTCAAGACCGTAAAGCACGCTCGCGTGAACCGATCACGGCGAAACTTGTCGCTGACCTTCTTACAGTAGCGGGTGCGACACGCGTCATCACGATGGATTTGCATGCAGCGCAAATTCAAGGATTCTTCAATATTCCGGTTGACCAATTACTTGGTGTACCGCTCATCTCGACTTACTTTGAAACAGAAGAGTTTCAAGCGAAAGATATCGTGGTCGTTTCTCCAGACCACGGTGGCGTGACACGTGCACGTAAATTGGCAGAACGTTTGAAAGCGCCGATTGCTATCATTGACAAGCGTCGTCCGAAAGCGAACGTCGCTGAAGTCATGAATATCGTCGGCAGTGTCGAAGGGAAAACGGCGATTTTGATTGACGACATTATCGATACAGCTGGAACGATCACACTTGCGGCAGATGCTATCGTCGAAGCGGGTGCGAAAGAAGTGTATGCGTCTTGTACACATCCAGTTCTTTCTGGACCAGCGATGGAGCGGATCGACAATTCATCAATCAAAGAGTTGGTCGTCTTAAATACCATCGATTTGACGGGTCGCCCTTGCTCGAGCAAGATCAAGCAAATGTCGGTCGCCCATTTGCTTGGGGAAGCGATTATGCGCGTACACGAGCATAAATCGGTCAGTACCCTATTCGATTAAAAAAACGAGGCCCGGAGGCATTCGCCTTTGGGCTTTTTTGTTCAGGAGGAAATGATATGAAATGCATCGTCGGTCTTGGGAATCCCGGGAAAAAGTTTGAGATGACGCGACACAATGTCGGGTTTTTAGCGATTGACCGTCTCGCCGAAAAGCATGGCGTCTCGCTGAATGAAGCGAAGTTTAATGCCCTTATGGGAACGGGAAGAATCAATGGTGAACGCGTAGTACTCGTCAAACCACTCACGTATATGAACTTGTCGGGTGAAGCCGTTCGTCCCATTTTAGATTATTATAAGATTGAGATTGATGATTTATTAGTCATTTATGACGATTTGGATATGGTGCCCGGCAAGCTTCGTTTCCGTCCGAAAGGGAGCGCGGGTGGTCATAATGGGATCAAATCTCTCATTCAACACTTAGGAACGGCTGAATTCAAACGATTAAAGCTCGGAATCGGTCGTCCCCCGCACCCGATTAAAGTCGTCGACTGGGTGTTGATGAACTATCGCAAAGACGAGTTGCCGGCATTAAATGAAACACTCGATAACGCCGTAACTGCAGCCACTGATTTTGTGGACACAGATTGGCTGGCGCTGATGAATCGATACAACTAAAGGGTCATTGCACCCTTTTTTGTCGTATGAGTTGGAGGAAAACAAATGAATGCTTTAGAGAGATTTATGGTGGCGCTCCCTGAAACGAATGTGATTCGAGAGCGACTCCAAAAAGTGGACCGTCAATTGGTGACGGGATTGACGACAAGCGCGAAAGCCCTCATCTTGGCGGGACTCGTGAAATCGTCATCGAGACGTCTCGTCGTCGTGACGCATAACATGTATCAAGCCCAAAAGATGTTCGATCAACTTGAATCACTCATCGGTCCGGACAAAACGCTCTTATATCCAATCGATGAGACGCTAGCAGGTGAACTGTCACTGACGTCTAGTCCGGAACTGCTAGCTGCCCGAATCGATGCCCGTACTCGTCTCCTCGACCAAACAGGAGGCGTTGTTGTCGTGCCGCTTGGTGGATTACGACGCTATGTACCGAGTCCGGAAGCGTGGCAAGATAGTCGCGTTATGTTGAAGCCGGGAAGTGACCTCGATTTAGCGGATTTTGCGAAACAATTGACGGGCATGGGCTACGAACGAACGGCAACGGTGACCACACCTGGTGAATTTTCCGTACGAGGGAGTATTCTAGACGTTTATCCTCTTACGGAAGCGCGCCCATATCGAATCGATTTGTTCGACACCGAGATTGACTCCATTTTCACGTTTGACGCGGAAACGCAACGCTCGCTTGGTGTAGTGGGGGAAGTGTGCATTACGCCTGCGACCGAGTTCATCGCAACGGAGAATCAGCTGAAGCAGGCGGGCGGTGCGCTTCGGAAACAGTACGACCGAACCGTCGAATTGATTGGAAATGAAGTCATCCGTCAAGCCCTTGAAGAGGGAGTCGTGACAGACATCGAGCGGCTTGAGCGTGGAGACCTCCCGGAGAAAGTTGGGAAGTATTCGCCATTGCTCTATACGTCCACGCTCCTTGACTACGTTGGGAAAGACGCCGTCCTCATTTTAGATGAGGTGGCACGAATCGATGACGCTGCCGACGTACAGGACCGCGAAGAGGCGGAATGGTTCTCTTCACTCATCGAAAAAGGAGAAGCCGTCAGTAATTACACGCTCGCCGTCCCGATGCATAAAGTCTTCCGCGACTTGAAGCAAGTGGCGTTCTCCTTGCTTCCGTCTCGTCGTTCAGGTATTCCGGAGAGCGATACGGTCCATTTGAGCTGTCGTCCGCTACCGGCGTTCCATGGTCAGATGCATCTATTGAAACAGGAAGTCGAGCGATGGCAGCAAGGTGATCAACGCATCGTCGTACTTGCGGGAGATAAGTCGCGTGCAGATAAAATCGAAGCGCTTCTTTCCGACTATGGAATCGCCTCGACTTTCACCAATGTCGATGGAGAGTTAGAACCGAGACGTGTCTCGGTCATCATCGGTCAAATCGAAGGTGGATTCGAACTGTCGACGAGCCGTCTCGTTGTCGTATCGGAAGAAGAGTTATTCAAGCGTGTGACGAAACGAAAACGTCAGACGAAGAATTTGACGAATGCCGAACGAATCAAGAGTTACCAAGAGCTGAAGCCGAATGATTATGTCGTCCATGTGCACCACGGAATCGGGAAGTACCTTGGCATTAAAACAATCGAGGTCGGTGGGATCCATCAGGATTACCTGCACCTCGTCTATGCAGGGGACGACGCCCTCTACGTGCCGGTCGATCAAATCGATCTCGTCCAAAAATATGTCGGTGCCGAAGGAAAAGAGCCAAAGATTTATAAACTCGGCGGCACCGAGTGGAAGAAAGTAAAATCGAAAGTTGCCAAATCGGTTGAAGACATTGCTGATGAGCTCATTAAATTGTACGCGGCACGAGAGGCCTCGGTCGGTTTCGCGTTCCCTCCGGACGATGAAGAAATGGGTCAGTTCGAATCCTCTTTCCCGTACGCCGAGACAGAAGACCAGGTCCGTTCGATTGCAGAAATCAAGGCGGATATGGAACGCTCCCGTCCGATGGATCGCCTTTTGTGTGGAGATGTCGGATACGGGAAAACGGAAGTGGCAATTCGGGCGGCGTTCAAAGCCGTACTCGCCGGTAAACAAGTGGCCTTTCTTGTCCCGACGACCGTCCTCGCCCAACAGCATTATGAAACGATGCTCGAGCGGTTCAGCGAATTCCCGATCAACGTATCGGTCATGAGTCGTTTCCGTTCGAAGAGCGAGATGACCGCGACGAAGAAAGGGTTGAAAGAAGGTACCATCGACATCGTCGTCGGGACACACCGCGTGTTGTCAAAAGACGTGACGTTCGCCAATCTCGGTCTCGTCATCATCGATGAAGAACAACGGTTCGGCGTCAAACATAAAGAGCGTCTGAAGCAGCTGAAGACGAACATCGATGTCCTGACGCTGACGGCGACTCCGATTCCACGGACATTGCATATGTCGATGATCGGAATCCGTGATTTGTCCGTATTAGAGACACCGCCAGAGAATCGTTATCCTGTCCAAACATACGTCATGGAATACGACGGCATCGTCTTGCGTGAAGCGCTCGAACGTGAACTCGCTCGCGGAGGACAGGCGTTCTTCCTCTATAACCGCGTCGAAGGGATCGAACGAAAAGCGGAAGAGATTCGGGCCTTATTGCCCGATGCACGAATTGCTACGGCCCATGGACGTATGACTGAAAGTGAGCTCGAGAGCCAGTTGATCAGCTTCCTAGAGGGCGAGGCGGATATTTTAGTCTCAACGACAATCATCGAGACGGGAATCGACATTCCAAACGTCAACACCCTCATCGTCCACGATGCCGACAAAATGGGACTGTCCCAGCTCTACCAACTCCGAGGTCGTGTCGGACGTTCGAATCGCATCGCCTATGCGTACTTTACGTATCGGAAAGACAAGCGCTTGACGGAAGTGGCAGAAAGTCGTCTTCAGGCCATCAAAGAGTTCACAGAGCTCGGCAGTGGTTTTAAGATTGCGATGCGCGACTTGTCGATTCGTGGAGCCGGAAACTTACTCGGTGCACAACAGTCTGGATTCATCGATTCGGTCGGTTTCGATCTGTACTCACAAATGCTCTCTGAAGCCATTGAGGAACGGAAAGACCGCATGCGTGGACAAGCGAAACAAGTCGTCTTCAAACCGGAGATCACGTTCCAGGCCGATGCGTATATTCCTGATGATTACTTGTCAGATAGCGAATTGAAGATTGAGATGTACAAACGCTTCAAATATGTAGATACGCCGAGCGCGTTGTTCGCCCTTCAAGATGAACTGATTGAACGGTTTGGTGAATTCCCAGAACCGGTCGCGCTGCTCATTCAATTGACACGTCTACGTATTTATGGAGAACTGGCAAAAGTGAGTCGAATCAAGCAGACGCCAGGACGCATCGAGATTGTCTTATCGAAAGAATCGACGACGGCTCTGGATGTCCCGTCCTTCATGGAGTGGTCGATGCCTCTTGGTCGCAAGCTTGGCGTAGGGCAAGAAGACGGTGCCTTGAAACTGTCACTCAGCGGTCGGATGCCGCTAACAGAGCTCTTGAATGATGCCGATACTGTATTAGAAGAACTGATGAAGCGGTTGGTGGGCGATGCGGTCGCCAAGTAAGTTTGCGCAAGGCGTCGTTCTGTTCGCCCTTGCCGGCTACGTATCGAAACTGATCAGCTTCGCCTATCGTGTCCCCTATCAAAACTTGGCGGGGGACTTCGGACTTTATGCCTATCAAACCGTCTATCCGTTCGCGGCCATCGTGGCGTCACTCGGCATTTATGCGATGCCGGTCGTCATTGCGAAAATCGGCGTCGGTGCGAAAGGGACGAATCGTAAGTTAGAAGTCTTATGGGGAAGCTTTTACGCCTTGCTTCTACTCTCGTCCATGCTTGTCGTCACGGTATGGCTGTTTGCCCCGACCCTAGCGAAATGGCTTGGAGATGAGCAGCTAGCTCCTGCACTTCGCGTGATCAGTTTGAGTTATTTGCTCATGCCGGCGTCAGCCGTGTTGCGCGGGGCTTTTCAATCGAGAGATGACTTACGACCGAGCGCATGGTCGCAAGTGCTCGAGAACTTTGTCCGCGTGACGGTCATGCTGTCCCTATTATGGATTGGGGTCCGTCTCGGAAAAGATGCATATACGCTCAGTCAATATGCGTATGGTGCGACGCTCATCGGTGGGCTTGTGGCGATTGCCTTTTTAGTTTATCGCGCACGAGGAGTGCGGATTGTGAGGGTGCGCCGCGTCACGTTTCGGAGAGGAATGAAACTCTTGTTGACGACGGGTTTCGCGGTCGGATTCGCATCACTCGGGATTTTATGGATGCAACTGGTCGACTCCTTCACCATCGTCAATTTGATGGGTGGCACATATGAGGCGAAGGTGAGCAAAGGAGTGTTCGATCGAGGATATCCGCTCGTGCAATTCGCCATTTTGTTCACCACGACCATCGGGATGGCCAACGTGCCGACGCTCGTCCGTCACTATCGGGCAGGGCATCTCCAAAAGACGACGCAGGGACTCCGGTCGATGATTCGTGTGACGACGGCGATTGCTGGTGCAGCGACCATCGGGTTGATGGGAGTCATGTTTTTCTTGAACGTGGCCTTGTTTGAAGACGAGTCCGGGACGCGAGCCCTTGTCTTCTTAGCGACGAGTACGTTTGCTGCCTCCTTGGCGATTGCGAGTATGACATGTTTACAGGCGATTGACCGAGAGTGGGTCGCGGCACGAAGTATGGTCGTCGCAATTTTAATGAAAAGTATGGTAAACGCATGGCTTGTCCCGAGTTACGGAATCGAAGGCGCGGCAATCGGGACGTCGATTGGATTTTTAGCGATGGCATTCTATAATTTTCGGGCGCTTGACCGCTCGATTCCGCTCGGATCATTTCGATCGAAACACTATAAGTCGCTATGGAAAGCCCTCGTACCCATGCTGATCCTCATTGCCGTGTTAAACTGGCTAGGTCAGATGTGGGTCGACTCGCGAATCACTGCGTTCGGTTGGTTAATCGGAATGGTGTGTAGCGGTGCCTTCCTCTATGTATGGAGATTATGGAGTACGCGAATGCTGTCACTTGCGGAATGGGAACTGATCCCGTTCGGAAGTCGTCTGCTCGACGTGCTCGAGAAAAAGGAGAACTAATATGGGTTATACAATCACGGTGGTCGGACTCGGGTCTGGTGAGTTGAATCAATTGCCGCTCGGTGTGTACCGCCATTTAAAGCAGCAACCGCTCGTCTGGTTGCGCACAAAAGAACACCCTGTCGTTCAAGAGTTAGAAGCGGAAGGACTCGTGTTCGAATCATTTGATTCGGTCTATGAATCGAGTGATACGTTTGAAGAAGTATACGACCAGATTGTCGAGACGTTATTGAGTAAAAGTGAAGAAATGACGATCACATACGCCGTACCGGGCCATCCGTTCGTAGCGGAACGGACCGTCGAACTATTGGTGGAACGGGGAGCCGATCTTCATGTGCTCGGTGGACAGAGCTTCCTCGATGCCATGTTCCAGGCGCTCCGAATTGATCCAATCAATGGATTTCAACTGCTTGATGCGACTGCGCTCGACTTTGAACGTTTGCAGGTGACCCAACATGTGCTTATCGGGCAAGTGTACGATGGATTCGTGGCGGGTGACGTCAAAGTGCAATTGATGGAACGGTATCCGGATGACCATCCCGTCACCCTTGTGACGGCTGCCGGTACGACGCAAGAACGGATTGAGCACATTCCGTTATTCGAAATGGACCGGATGGCGGAAGTGAATAACTTGACGACCCTCTACGTTCCACCGCTCGTGGATGAATCGTATTTGGCGAAGGATTTTGCGACACTCAAACAAATCATCGCAACGCTTCGAGGACCAGACGGGTGCCCGTGGGATCGTAAACAGACGCATGCGTCACTTCGCAAGTACCTATTAGAAGAGGCGTATGAGTTGATTGAAGCAATCAATGCAGAAGACGATGATGCCATCATCGAAGAACTCGGTGACGTCTTGCTCCAAGTGATGTTGCATGCTCAAATCGGAGAAGATGAGGGCTATTTCGATATTCGTGACGTAATCGGTTCCATCAGTGAGAAGATGGTGCGCCGCCATCCACACGTCTTTGGCGATGTCACCGTCGAAGATGCCTCTGACGTGGTGAAAAACTGGAATGCGATTAAACAGACGGAAAAAGGGGAAAAGAAACAATCGCAACTCGATGGTGTTCTCGTCGACCAACCTTCATTGATGCGAGCGGAGCAACTTCAAAAGAAAGCGGCTCACGTCGGATTTGAGTGGGATGACGTATCCGGTGCCTTCGAAAAACTGGAAGAAGAGTTAAAAGAATGGCATGAAGACCTAAGTGATGAATCGGAACTTGGAGACGTATTGTTCTCCATCGTGAACATTGCGCGATACGTTGGGCTGAATGCCGAGCAAGCATTAGAACAGACGAACCGAAAGTTCAAACGTCGATTCGAGTATGTGGAAGCGAACGGTGACCTTCACCAGATGACACTCGAACAGATGGATGCGCTTTGGAACGAGGCAAAGGAGAAAGGTTTATGAGACTAGATAAGTTTTTAAAAGTGTCACGTCTAATCAAGCGTCGCACTTTGGCAAAAGAAGTGGCGGACCAAGGACGAATTCAACTGAATGGGCAAGTCGCGAAGGCGAGCACAGAAGTCAAAGTCGGAGATGAGTTACAAATTCGCTTCGGAAATAAACTCGTCACGGTCGTCATCGATTCAATCGCAGAACATGCACGTAAAGAAGATGCGAAAGAAATGTATCGTTTACTTAAAGAAGAGAAGATGGACGGTAGTATCAACTCATAAAAAAAAGTATACTTAATGTATTAAGAGGAGGGGGATGAGGCGATGAACGGACGTAATCCGATGGATCGACAACGACGCATTCGAGCGCTAGATGAGCGTAGAGAACAGTTAGAAAAAGATACACATCGCCGACGAGTTCATCTTCGACGTCGTTTGGCAGCAGCCTCTCTCCTGTTTTTATTTGTCATGGTGTTGATTGGACAGAGCTACTTCTCGAAAGTAGGGTACGTATCGGACCAGCAACAAGCCTACGCACAAGCAAAAGTGGAGTTGCGTGAACAGCAGGCCGAACAGGATGAGTTGAAAGAGCAAGTGGAACGGTTACAGGATGAGGATTATATCGCGAACTTAGCACGAAACGAACTGCTTTTCTCTAAAGATGGAGAGATTATTTTCTACTTCTCGCCAGAGGAATAAGTCGGTTCGTTGACCGTTAGGGAAACGACTCGTATAATTAGAAAGAATCAATCAAAAAAGGAGTACATTATTTTATGTCAATTGAAGTAGGAAGCAAGGTACAAGGTAAGGTTACAGGGATTACGCATTTCGGAGCGTTCGTCGAGCTCCCAAATGGCAAGACAGGATTAGTACACATCAGTGAAGTGGCAGACTCTTACGTCAAAGACATTAACGAAGTGTTGACAGTCGGTCAAGAAGTCACGGTAAAAGTGTTGAACGTCGAAAATGATGGGAAAATTGGGTTGTCCATCAAGAAAGCAGTCGACCGTCCTGTAAGCGAACGTCCTGAGCGTCCTGAGCGTCCAGCTGGTGAGCGTTTCTCTCGTGGCCCACGTCCAGGTGGCCCAGGTCAAGGTGGTCCACGCGGTGGCGGCGGTCCACGCGGTGGCGGCCCACGTGGTGGCGGTCGTCGTGAACAACGTCGTGAACCAGAAACATTCGATACATTGATGAGTAAGTTCTTGAAAGATAGCGACGAGCGTCTTTCGACGTTGAAACGTCAAACAGACTCAAAACGCGGTGGACGCGGAGCCAAGCGCGGGTAATCCTTCGTATACCAATTAGCTTCTACTCGTAACCATAGAGGTCTTGTAATGAGACGAGCCATGAACATTTTCGTTCATGGCTTTTTTTCTGTTTAAAAATTTATAAAAAATAGCTAAAAGAGTTGCTTTTTTTCGAGGAAGGGAGCAAAATAGGGAACATGAAAAAATAGTTATGTTTTATAAGTGAAGGTGGAGAGAAAAATGAATGGATGGAAACTGTGGATGGCGGAGTGGCGAAGTATCTTCAAGAACCCACGTGTGTTGGTTCCGATTCTCGCAGTCGCACTCGTACCGTTAATGTACGCAGGGATGTTCCTATGGGCTTTTTGGGATCCGTATGGACAGATGAAAGATTTGCCGGTCGCCATCGTCAATGAAGACAAAGGGGCAACGTTTGAAGGAGAGTCGCTTGCGATTGGAGATGACCTCATTGATAAGCTGCTGGATTCGGAGGCGTTCAAGTTCGTCGAAACGACGAAGAAAGAAGCGGAATCTGGACTGAAAGACCATGACTACTACATGGCGATCGAGATTCCAAAAGACTTTTCAGAAAAAGCGACGACTGCTTTAGATGAACATCCGGAGCAACTCGAACTGAAGTATATCGCAAATGAATCGTATAACTTCTTAGCCGCACAAATCGGTGGTTCCGCGATGGAACAAGTCAAAGCGGAACTGTCGACCGAAGTCTCGAAACAGTATGTCAGTGCGTTGAAAGACGGATTGAATGATGTGGCAGACGGACTTGGTGAAGCCGCAGATGGTGCAGCGACACTTGCGGACGGCTCAACGTCAGCAAAAGACGGTGCCGTCAAGTTGGCGGACGGGACGAAGCTTCTCGCTTCGAAACAACGTGAGCTCGCGGATGGAGCAAGCCAATTAAACGATGGGATGACTCAGTTGGCCGATGGTTCATCTGAACTCGCGGATGGGACGAAGCTTCTCGCTTCGAAACAACGGGAGCTCGCGAATGGAGCAAGTCAATTACGTGATGGTGTTTCGCAATTGGCTGATGGCTCATCTGCACTCGCGGATGGCAGTCAACAAGTGTACGAGGGCTCAGCCTCACTTGCGGACGGGGTCCATCGTGTCAGTGAGGGCGCTTCTGCCTTACAAGGCGGGACGAGCCAACTCGTTGACGGAACAGGGGCGTTCGCATCGAAACTAGATGAACTACACACAGGTGCGAAGACGTTGAACCAAGGTGTTCAAGACCTTGCTGCCGGAATCGAGCGCTCAAAAGAGGGGGCATCTGCATTACAGGATGGTGCCACAAAACTCACAGGAGCGTTGACTCAGGCGAAGGAAGGAAACGCGGCACTTGTCGCGGGTCAAACAGACGTGGTCAATGGGATCGGACAAATGAAGTCTGAATTGACTGCGAAACAAGATGAGTTGATTGGACAATTGACAGCACTCGCTGAGTCGGGTCAATCGGCATCACCTGAAATGCTTCAAGCCATCGCTGCACAACTGAGCGAAGGGAAGCAAGAGACGGCGGCCGGGTTTGATCAACTATCCGCTGGTGCTGCAAAAGTGAAAGAAGGACAGGTCGCACTTGGTGCAGGTCTTGATCAGGCAGGTACAGGTGCAAACAAACTGTCGACTGGACTTTCTGACTTGAGTGCCGGTCAAACGAAATTAGCCGAAGGTGCGAACGCGTTGGCAAGTGGTTCAAGTCAAATCGAGCAAGGTACTCAAACGGCGGCCGATCGTTCCCAAGAACTTGTGTCAGCGAGTGCGAAGCTCAATCAAGGCGCGACACAACTTCAAGATGGGACAACTGAACTCGCCGCTGGAAGTGACAAGCTTGTAGACGCGACCGGACAGTTGTCTGAAGGTAGCGAAAAGCTTGCGGATGGAGCGAAGAGCGCAAGCACCGGTACAAATGAATTGGTGAATGGTGCGAATCAGTTAGCGGATGGTGGTCAAAAGCTGCAGTCAGGAAGTCGTGAACTGGCCGAAGGCGCGAAGAGTGCCGGAGCCGGAACGAGCAAGCTGACGGATGGCGCGAATCAGCTCGCGAATGGTGGAGAAGAACTTTCAGACGGTAGCGGTGAACTCGCTGACGGCATGAAGGAGCTCGCATCAGGTAGCGATGAACTTCGTGACGCCTTAGTGAAAGGTGCGAAAGACGCAGACATCGGTTTAACGGATGACAACGTCGAGATGATGGCCGGTCCAGTGTCGCTCGTCGACAACTCGATTCACGAGGTGCCTAACTACGGTACTGGATTCGCTCCATACTTCATGTCACTCGGACTTTTCGTTGGAGCACTCCTTCTCTCGATCGTTTATCCGTTATACGATCCAGCAGGACGTCCGAAACGTAGTCTTTCGTGGGTATTGTCGAAATCTGGTGTCCTCATGGTCGTCGGATTCCTGCAAGCCTTGATTCTCGATGTGGCGATGGTGCAACTGCTCGGTCTTGAAGTGAGCGAACCATTAAAATTCTTCGGTTTCAGCTGGTTGACGAGCATCACGTTCCTCTTTATCGTACAGTTGCTCGTGACAACACTCGGAAACCCTGGACGTTTCGCGGCAATCGTCTTGTTGATTTTACAATTGACGACGTCAGCCGGGACGTTCCCGCTTGAATTGATTCCAAGAGCGTTGCAACCGTTCAATGCCTTGCTTCCAATGACGTATACGGTTGCCGGATATAAAGAAATTTTATCGGCAGATGGTGCGCAGTACTTGCAGACGGCGACAACCTATTTAGTGTTTGTGGCTGCCGGATGTTTTGCATTACTATGGGCGTACTTCCGGATCGCATGGAAGAAAAAATATCGTCAAGTCGCATCAGAAGCATGATGTAAATACGATACAAAATCGTGTATAGTGGGGAAGACGACACTATACACGATTTTTTTCTTAAAAAAATATAAAAAAAGAATTGACACTCGAATGGTGACTGGTTATTATAGAAAATGTGCTTAGGACACAACAATAACATGGCGGTGTAGCTCAGCTGGCTAGAGCGTACGGTTCATACCCGTGAGGTCGTGGGTTCGACTCCCTCCGCCGCTACCATTTTATTTAGGCCCGTTGGTCAAGCGGTTAAGACACCGCCCTTTCACGGCGGTAACACGGGTTCGAATCCCGTACGGGTCACTTAACCTAAGCGTAAAGAAGCCATCTCAATCGAGATGGCTTCTTTTGTTATATCAAGGAGGAAATTCATGAAAAAGGTACTCGTCGCTGTGTCGGGTGGAGTCGATTCCATTGTCTTATTGGACCGTCTCGTCAAGCAAGGATGGGATGTGGCGGTGGCGCACGTCCATCACGGTTTACGAGAAGCATCAGATGAAGAGTACACGTTCGTCGCACACGTAGCGGCATCCTACCAAGTCGCGTTTCATGGTACGCGTCTCCATTTTCAAGAAGGAGCATCACAGGCTCATTACCGTAAGGCCCGCTACCGCTTTTTTGAAGACGTCATGAATGAACATGGATACGATACACTGGCCACGGCTCATCATGCGGATGATGTGTTGGAGACGGTGCTCATTCAACTTCACCGAAACGTGATCGAAGTGAAAGGAATTCCCGAGAGAAGAACGTTCGGGCGTGGGACGTTGATCCGTCCTTTATTAAGAGAAACAAAGGTGCAACTCATCGAGTATGCTCGGAAAAACGAACTTGCCTGGAGGGAAGATGCCACCAATCAGGAAGTGACCTATTTACGGAATCGGATCCGTCACGAAATCATCCCGAGGCTGAAACAACTGTGGCCGACAGTCGTTGACGATGTATACGATACGGCGAAACAGGCATTCGCTGAATGGGACAGGCGTTACCAGTCATGTGAGCAATGGATTGAAGCAAACGTAGAGCTTGGAATGAAAGCGTTTCATGTGAAACTTGATGAATTCAATCGCTTATCCTCGCTTGAACGGTATACGGTCGCTCGCTTGCTATCCCGTCGCTATGGGGTAGAGGTCAATGAGGCGCTTGAGAAGCTAAGGACAAGTCAAAAGGATACCGGGACCTACCACCTGTCGGGTGAGTGGTTCATGATGAAGCGGAAGAGGGTACTTAATCTTGTACAACGTTCGACAGAAGCATCACTTCACCCCGTTCAGGTCGAGTCGTTACCGGCCGTCGTTCAATTTGGAAAGCGTACGGTTTCGTTGTCCATCGAAGAAGGACGAGAAGGTATTCCGCTAAAGGAAATCACTTATCCGCTGACAATTCGTTCGCTCGCACCGGGGGACCGGATGAAGTTGAACGTGGGGACAAAAAAAGTGTCCCGCATCCTAATCGATGAAAAGGTTGAGCGAACCATTCGACCGACTCTCCCGTTGCTTGAGGACGCCTCAGGGCGAATTCTCGCGATTGTCGGGGTAAGAGTTTCAGATTTTCTAGACAAGTCGGATGCGATTTGTCTACGATTAATGGTAAAATGATGATTGTGTCGAAACAGAAAGAGGAGGATTTCAAGATGTCATTAATGAACGATATGGAGAAAATTTTAATCTCACGTGAAGAGATTCAAGAAAAGGTGAAAGAACTCGCTGGAACATTGAGCGAAGACTATAAAGAAGAGTTCCCACTTCTCGTATGTGTATTGAAAGGCGCGATGCCGTTCATGTCGGACCTCGTCAAAGAAATGGACATTCATTTAGAGATGGACTTCATGGACGTGTCGACGTATCACGGAGGAACTTCTTCGACAGGTGAAGTGAAAATCGAGAAAGATTTAAATACATCTGTAGAAGGACGCGACATCTTGATTGTAGAAGATATTATTGATAGTGGATTGACGCTTGGTTATCTCGTCGATCTTCTTAAATACCGTAAAGCGAAGTCTGTGAAGATCGTCACGCTTCTCGATAAGCCGACTGGTCGTAAAAATGGTTTATCAGCAGACTATAGCGGTTTCGTGATTCCACACGAATTCGTTGTCGGCTACGGTCTCGATTATGAAGAGAAATATCGTAACCTTCCTTATGTCGGTGTGCTCAAGCCGAGCGTTTACGGGGGCTAACGTTTTTCTTTTGAAAATGTGACGTGGTAAGATAAAGGAAATCCCCAAAGTATAGGCATATACTGAATGGGCGAGAACATCGTTTCTCGGAATAGGAGGCAGAGAATGAATCGTGCAGTGAAAAACACATTGGTTTTTGGTGTGATTTTCCTAGCCTTGATCTTGTTCCTTCAATATTTGCAGAATCCGAATAGTCAGAGTGAAACGCTCTCGTATTCGAAATTCCTAGAATATGTGGAAGATGATCGGATTGAGACGGCAACCGTACAAGAAATCCCGGGGGCTATCTCGATTACAGGCGATCTTACAGGAGATGAAGACCAACGTTATGAAACAAACATTCCAGCGAACGAAGCGGAATATGCGGATGTATTAACGCAGCTTCGAGCGAATACGGATATTCAAATCGAGGAGGCTGAATCCAACAGTAGCTGGTTCAGCATCGTCTTCGCGATTTTACCGTTCATTATCATCTTCATCTTGTTCTTCTTCTTGTTGAACCAAGCGCAAGGTGGTGGCGGTGGTGGTCGTGTGATGAACTTCGGGAAATCGAAGGCGAAACTATACGACCAAGAGAAACGTCGCGTCACATTCAAAGATGTGGCTGGGGCGGACGAAGAGAAGCAAGAACTCATCGAAGTCGTTGAATTCTTGAAAGATCCTCGCAAATTCTCGAAACTCGGCGCACGTATTCCAAAAGGGGTCTTACTCGTAGGTCCTCCAGGGACAGGTAAAACACTCTTGGCTCGTGCGGTAGCCGGTGAAGCCGGTGTTCCGTTCTTCTCGATCTCAGGTTCGGACTTCGTTGAGATGTTCGTCGGGGTCGGGGCGTCACGTGTTCGTGACTTGTTCGAAAATGCGAAAAAGAATGCGCCATGTATCATCTTTATCGATGAAATCGATGCGGTCGGTCGCCAGCGTGGTGCCGGTCTCGGTGGTGGACACGATGAGCGTGAACAAACATTGAACCAACTCCTTGTTGAGATGGATGGATTCAGTGATAACGAAGGGATCATCATGGTTGCGGCGACAAACCGTCCAGATATCCTCGACCCGGCCCTCCTTCGTCCAGGTCGTTTTGACCGTCAAATTACGGTCGATCGTCCGGATGTCAAAGGACGCGAAGAAGTACTGAAAGTCCATGCGCGCAACAAGCCACTCGATTCGACGGTGGACTTGAAGTCGATCGCACAACGTACGCCTGGTTTCTCTGGGGCAGACTTGGAGAACCTCTTGAACGAAGCGGCACTCGTTGCGGCACGTTCGAACCGTACAGCCGTTTCAGTTGTCGATGTGGAAGAAGCGATTGACCGCGTCATCGCAGGTCCTTCGAAGAAGAGCCGCATCATCTCTGAAAAAGAGCGCAACATTGTTGCATATCACGAAGCAGGTCACACAATCATCGGTCTCGAGCTTGAGAATGCGGATGAAGTACACAAAGTGACGATCGTTCCACGCGGAAACGCGGGCGGATATGTCGTCATGCTTCCGAAAGAAGATCGTTACTTCATGACAAAACCTGAACTCGAAGACAAGATTGTCGGTCTTCTTGGTGGTCGCGTCGCCGAAGATGTCATCTTTGGAGAAGTGTCGACTGGAGCGAGCAATGACTTCCAACGTGCTACTGGTATCGCACGTAAGATGGTCATGGATTACGGGATGAGCGATAAACTCGGACCGCTCCAGCTCGGTTCAAACCATGGCGGACAAGTCTTCCTCGGTCGTGATTTCCAGACAGAGCAGAACTACTCGGATGCGATTGCGCAAGAAATCGATTTGGAGATTCGAGACATCATCAATCGCTGTTACGCGAAAGCGAAGCAGATTTTGACAGATCGTCGCGAAGATCTCGAACTCGTTGCGAAGACGTTGCTTGATGTCGAGACGCTTGACTCGAAACAGATTCGTCATTTGATCAAGACACGAGAATATCTCCCGCATGAGCCGGAAGAGGACGTGGATGGATCGACGGATGCGGATGACGCAGCGAAGAAAGATGATGCAGCCGTTCAACACGGTCAAGTCGTCGATCAACCTGAAGTTGTCCAAGACAGTCAGCCGGATGTCGTACCTGAAGGCGATAAGCCAGAAGCGACACCGACAGAACGTCCGAATAACGAATCACGTTAATGAAAAAGACGAATGCCCTTGACGAGGCATTCGTCTTTTTTCGTGTTATAATTCGAGCGAACTGCAATTGACAACAAAGTGAGGAACTATATCATGATTTTAGTGATTGATGTTGGAAATACAAATATTGTTCTCGGGATGTACGATGGAGATCATCTCGTACACCATTGGCGCATCTCAACGGATCGTACAAAAACGACCGACGAGTACGGCATGCTGGTGAAATCGCTATTCGATCATTCGAACGTCTCGTTCGACCAGGTCGAGGGAGTGATCTTATCTTCTGTCGTACCTCCTGTTATTTTCCCACTTGAACAAATGTCGCAACGATACTTCAATGTACGTCCAATCGTTGTAGGACCAGGTGTGAAGACAGGATTGGATATTCACGTCGAGAACCCTCGCGAAGTCGGGGCCGACCGAATCGTTAACGCGGTGGCTGGAATCGCCAAGTATGACGGTCCACTCATAATTGTTGATTTTGGAACGGCAACCACGTATTGTTACATCGATGAGAAACGTCGTTACCATGGCGGAATCATCTCACCAGGTATCATGATCTCAGTGGAGGCACTCTATCAGCGTGCCGCGAAACTACCTCGGATTGAATTGGCGACCCCGCCGACAGTCATCGGGAAGAACACGATTCAAGCGATGCAATCGGGGACATATTATGGATATGTGGCCCAAGTGGACGGTATCGTGAACCGGATGAAGCGTGAAGTCGGTGAAGCGACTGTCATTGCAACGGGTGGGCTGGCGCGATTGATCAGTGAACATGCAGAGACAATCGACCATGTGGATTCGTTCCTGACACTCGAAGGCCTCCGTCTCATTTACGAGCGCAATCAAAAGTAAACTAAAGGAGTTAAATCATATGATTCATACAGAACAACAAGCATTACTCGACCAGATGAAGGATGACTATCTCGTTCGTGCCCTCGGTTTTAACGGAGAGGTTCGTGCCTTTGCCGCACGCACGACAAAAACGGTATATGAGACGCAACTTCGTCATCAAACGACACCAGTTGCTTCAGCTGCCCTCGGACGGACGATGACGATCGGCTCGATGATTGGAGCGATGCAAAAAGGTGCAGCGCGTGTCACGCTTAAAGTAGAAGGTGATGGTCCAATCGGGAAAATCATCGTGGACGCGGATACAGCGGGAGATGTTCGTGGATATGTGTCGTACCCGCGTGTCGATGGCGGTACATTCGTCAACGAACAAGGGTTGACGAAATTGAAAGTCGGCGAAGCCGTCGGAAAAGGAACCATTTCTGTCATTAAAGACTTAGGATTGAAAGACTATGTCGGCGGTTCTTCAGAGATTCAAACGGGCGAAATCAGTGAAGACTTCACGTACTACTTCGCCACATCTGAGCAAGTACCGTCAGTCGTCGGGGCGGGTGTCCTCGTCTTACCGGAAGATGAATCGATTCTTGCTGCAGGTGGAATCATCGTCCAGTTGCTCCCGAACGCTTCTGAAGAGACGGTACAAGCGCTCGAAAAAGCACTTCAGACGTTCCCACCCGTATCGGTTTTGATTGGTGAAGAAAAAACGCCAGAAGAAATGCTTCAATTACTCCTTGGCGATAGCCTCGATGTCCTCGACACGAACCCGATCCAGTTCAACTGCACATGCAGCCGTGAACGAATGGAAAGCGCCATTATCGGTCTCGGAAAAGAAGAGATTCGTCAGATGATTGAAGAAGATGGCGGAGCTGAAGCCGTATGCCATTTCTGTGGCGAAAAGTATCATTTCTCAGCGGAACAGTTAGAGACGATGAAAGTACAGGCACAGGCGTAAGCAACGTTCCAAATTGCATATTTTCAATTCGATAGGGTATGATAACAATATCGGAATAGTCGGAATTATGAAGGAGGAAATGCAATGCGTATCGTAAACTCAGTAACAGACTTGATTGGAAAGACTCCGATTGTGAAATTGAACGGAATGACTGGACCAGAGGATGCCAACGTGTATCTGAAGCTCGAATATATGAACCCGGGATCAAGCGTCAAAGACCGGATCGCCCTCGCCATGATCGAAGCGGCCGAAAAAGACGGTATCTTGAAGCCAGGTGATACAATCATCGAGCCAACAAGCGGAAACACGGGCATCGGGCTCGCGATGGTCAGTGCCGCAAAAGGATATAAAGCCATTCTCGTTATGCCTGAAACGATGAGCATGGAACGCCGAAACCTCCTTCGTGGATACGGGGCCGAATTGATTTTGACACCAGGACCTGAAGGGATGGGTGGGGCGATTCGTCGCGCTACTGAAGAAGCCGAGAAACATGGCTACTTCCTCCCGCAACAATTCAATAACGCAGCCAACCCGAACGTTCATGAAATGACGACGGGACCTGAGATTGTGGAGGCGTTTGAAGAATCAGGACTTTCAGTCGACGCTTTGATTGCCGGAGTCGGGACAGGCGGTACCATTACTGGCGCAGGTAAAGTCGTGAAGGCGAAGTACCCGGACGTAAAAATTCTCGCCGTTGAACCGGTCGATTCACCTGTCTTATCAGGCGGGAAGCCGGGACCTCATAAGATTCAAGGGATTGGGGCTGGATTCGTTCCATCCATCCTCGACACGGAGATTTATGAAGGGGTTCTTCAAATCACGACAGAGCAAGCGTTCGAATACGCTCGTCAGGCGGCACGTACGAACGGTGTCCTCGGTGGTATCTCTTCAGGAGCTGCCATTGCGGCAGCGCTTGATACAGCGAAACGTCTTGGTAAAGGGAAAAATGTATTGGCGATTATCCCGTCAAACGGTGAACGTTACTTGAGCACACCGCTCTATCAGTTTGATGAAGAGTCAAACGAGAGTCGCGTATAACATTTCAGGCAGTAATCGAGAGACATTCTCTTTCGATTGCTGCCTTTTCTTGTGTACAATAAAAGGCATGAATGAATAGACGGAGGAATGACATGTGAGATCGACTGCGTTCAGAACAAAGCGGATGACGAAAGAGAAGATGTATGAGGCCTACATGACGTTGACAGCGGATCAACCGTATCATGCATGGTTAGAGAGTGGGAGAGCGGGACGGTATACGATTGCGGGAATCGAGCCGTTCGGTCGCTTTCATGTAAAAGACGGTGTCGGACTCTTGCAAGTGGGCGATACGACCGAAACGCTATACGGAAAGCCGCTTGAGCTCGTCAGTGAGGTGCGGAAGCGATTTGAGGCCGAGCGTCCGGAAGGGGCTCCTCCTTTCTTTGGTGGCATGATCGGGTATGTCAGTTATGATGTGGCCCGGACGATTGAACGTCTCCCTGAGCAAGCGGAGGATGATTTGTCGACACCAGACGTCTCGTTTCTTCTGTTTGATGAGGTGGCGGTGTTCGATGAAGTGGATTCGACTCTGTACTTGATGGTGACGGCGAAGGAAGGTGCAGAACGTAAGGCGGACCGATTGGCGGCCATGTGGAACGTCGAGTCGCATTACGCGTTCAAGCCGACAGGGCAGTCATCGGTAGAGCGATCGCGCTCCATGTCCCAGGAAGAGTTTGTTGAAGCGGTCAAACGGATTCAGTCCTATATCGTAGAAGGGGACGTGTTCCAAGTGAACTTGAGCGTTCGGCAGTCTGAACCGCTTCTCGCTGACCCGCGTCGTGTATATGATACGTTGCGACAAATGAATCCATCTCCTTATATGGGCTATTTCGTGGACGACGCTTTGACGATGGTCTCCGCTTCACCAGAGTTGTTGCTTGAAAAACATGGAACCGACATTTCGACGCGCCCGATCGCGGGTACGCGTCCACGTGGCAAAGATGATGTGGAGGACCTAGAGTTGGCGAACACGTTGCTTGAAAACGAGAAAGAGCGAGCAGAACACGTCATGCTCGTCGACCTCGAACGGAACGACCTTGGCAAGGTGGCGGCATATGGCAGCGTTCATGTTGATGAATTGATGGTGATTGAGAAATACTCACACGTACAACATATCGTCTCGAACGTACGGGGTACGATTCGGGATGAAGTATCAGGAGCCGAAGCGCTAGCAGCGATGTTCCCAGGCGGCACCATCACCGGCGCCCCGAAAATTCGAACGATGGAAATCATCGAAGAACTCGAACCAGTTCGCCGGGGACTCTACACCGGTTCATATGGATGGTTAAGTTGGAATGACGACCTTGTCTTCAATATCACGATTCGAACGATGGTCGTGAAAGACGGAATCGCATACGTTCAAGCGGGAGCAGGTATCGTGATTGATTCGGATCCGGTCTCGGAATATGAAGAATCCCTGTCCAAAGCGAAGGCGCTATGGGCGGCGAAACACATGACGGAGGAAACGACATGATTGTATTGATCGACAACTATGACTCATTTACGTATAACTTGGTGCAATATTTCGGTGAACTCGGTCAAGAACTGGTCGTGTATCGAAACGATGAAGTCACGATTCAAGAGATTGAGGCGCTTGCCCCGAGTTATCTTGTCATTTCGCCGGGACCTTGCACTCCGAATGAGGCGGGAATTAGCATCGAGGCAATCCGAGCGTTCGCAGGTCGTATCCCGATTTTAGGGGTTTGCCTCGGACATCAGGCGATTGCGCAAGCGTTCGGCGGAGAAGTCGTCCATGCGGAGCGGCTCATGCATGGAAAAACGTCGAAGATTCAACATGACGGAAAATCGATTTTCAAGGAGATTCCACAACAGACGATTGTGACCCGTTACCATTCGTTGGCCGTGGAGCGTTCGTCGCTACCAGAGTGTCTAATGGTCACTGCAGAGACGGAGACTGGAGAAATCATGGCACTCCGTCACCGAACGCTTCCGATCGAAGGGGTGCAATATCACCCTGAAGCGATTTTGACTGAGCATGGGAAAGAAATGATTCGAAACTTTATCGAGGAGTATCGTCATGTGGTATTGGCATAACGGAGAGTTAGTCGAGCGTGAGAAGGTGTTGATCCCGGTTGAAGATCACGGTTTCTTGTATGGAATGGGCTTGTTCGAGACGTTCCGTACATATGAATTCGTCCCTTTCCTGTTCGATGCCCACTGGGAGCGCTTGATAAAGAGTCTCGATGAGCTGTGGATAGACTTCCCGTTTACGAAAGAAGAAATCGGGACGGCGATTCAGCAACTGTGCCGTCAAAATGATGCACCCGACCTCTATATCCGCTTGAACGTGTCGGCGGGGGTTGCACCACTTGGTCTCTATGCGGGGCGTTATGAGACACCGAACGTCACGTTGATCGTCAAACCGCTCTCCTCAGAAGTCGTACCACAGGAAAAGCGAGTCGAACCGATCCCGTTTCCGAGAAGTCGTCCTGAAGCAGCTTTTCGATTAAAATCGCATCATTACATGAACAATATCCTTGGGAAACGGACCTTACAAGACCAGAGTGCTGAAGGACTATTTGCGGACGAGCATGGATGTGTAGTGGAAGGGCTCGTGTCGAACATTTTTTGGGTCGGTCCAGATGATAGGTTATACACGACTCCGCTTTCGAGCGGAGCACTCGCAGGTGTGACGCGACAATGGGTGATAGACCATTTCTCTGTAGTCGAACAACCCGTGACATTTGAAGAATTGACTGCAGCGAAAGAGATTTGGATGACGAATTCAATCCAACAAGTCGCTCCGGTGACGCATTATGGAAATCTGAGATACCCCGGTAAAGACGGGGTACGATTTAACGAAGTGTGGGCGAAACTCGTTCGCTCACTTGGTTAGGAGGCGGAAACATGACGAAAATCATGGGTATTTTAAACGTGACCCCGGACTCGTTTTCGGATGGGGGACGGTATACGGCAATCGAGGAAGCTGTACGACATGCGAAACAACTCGTACAAGAAGGTGCCGATGCGATTGATATCGGTGGAGAATCGACAAGGCCGGGCGCAGTACTTGTTTCCGAGGAAGAAGAGATTGAACGTGTCGTCCCAATCATCCGTCGACTAAAAAACGAAATCGATGTCCCGATTTCGATTGATACGTATAAGCCGATGGTGGCGAGAGCGGCAATCGAGGCCGGTGCGACGATCATCAATGACGTATGGGGTTCGAAATGGGGAGACCGCTCGATGGCACGTGTCGCTTTCGAATGTGGGGTTCCCATCATTCTCATGCACAACCGAACAGACCGGGACTACCATCATTTCATTGAAGATGTGGTCAGCGATCTACAGGAATCAATTGAGATTGCACATGCGGCAGGCGTAAGGGATGAGCACATTTGGTTAGATCCGGGCATCGGATTTGCGAAAGACGTGGCGCAAAACCTTGAACTCATGAATCATCTCGACGTGATCACACGTCTTGGGTATCCGGTTCTGCTCGGCACGTCGCGTAAGTCGTTTATCGGGCTTACGCTCGATTTACCGACAGAGGAACGGCTCGAAGGAACGATTGCGACGACGTGTCTTGGCATCATGAAGGGGTGCGACTGGGTTCGCGTGCACGACGTCAAAGCGAACGCCCGTGCGGCGAAGATGATGGATGCGATGATTGGAGGGGATAGACATGGATAAAATATTTGTGAACGGGATGCGTTTTTACGGTTATCATGGGGTGTTTGAAGAAGAAAACCGTCTCGGTCAACGGTTTCACGTGGATTTAATGTGTGAACTAGATCTCGCGCCTGCGGGACGTTCGGATGACTTGAACAATGGGGTCAGCTATGCCGGCTTGTATCAGTTGACGGAAGATATTGTGACGGGAGAACCGGTCAATTTGTTAGAAACACTCGGAGAACGCATCACGACAGCCGTGTTGGCGCATAGTGAGTTGATTCAACGTGTGACGGTTAAAGTCATTAAACCGGACCCACCCATCCCGGGACACTATGACTCAGTGGCAATCGAGATGACAAGGGGACGGACGTCATGATTTATATTGCATTAGGCGCCAATATCGGAGATCGGGCTAGACAGTTGTCTGCGGCAATCGATGAGATGGAGCGAACAGGTCTCCACGTCACGAAACAGTCGTCGGTCTATGAGACGGCTCCTGTCGGATATACAGAGCAACCTTCGTTTTTTAATATGGTGGTCGAAGTCGAGAGTCGCCAATCCTCGGACGAACTGCTCAACACGCTTCAACAGATCGAACAACGATTAGGACGGGAACGTCTATTTAAGAACGGACCGCGTACCATCGACCTTGACATCCTCTTTTATAATGGGGAAGATATACAATCAGAACACTTAACGGTTCCGCATCCGCGCATGCAGGAACGTGCATTTGTTCTCGCCCCGTTAGCGGAGATCGCACCAGAACTCGTCGTTCGCGGACAAACGGTCGCCTCCTGGCTCGAAGGGCTACCGATGACGGACCGCCAAGATGTCGTCCGGTTACAGTTGCTTAGGAATTTGGTGAAATGAAGGATGTGTTGTCTTGACAGGCTTTAAGATTGGAAACATAGAGATTAAAAACCGTGCAGTCCTCGCACCGATGGCTGGCGTGACCAACCCTGCTTTTCGTTTGATTGCAAAAGAGTTCGGAGCGGGACTCGTCTGTGCCGAAATGGTTAGCGATAAAGGAATCTTGCTCGAGAACGCTCGGACGATGCGCATGCTATACGTCGATGAACGAGAGAAACCGCTCAGTTTACAAATCTTCGGCGGTTCGAAAGATACACTCGTCAGAGCGGCGCAGTACGTCGACCAAAACACCAACGCGGATATCATTGATATCAACATGGGTTGTCCCGTACCGAAAGTGACGAAGTGTGACGCAGGGGCGAAGTGGTTACTCGACCCGGATAAAGTATATGAGATGGTGAATGCCGTCACGAATGTCGTCGAAAAACCGGTCACGGTGAAAATGCGCCTTGGTTGGGACGATGATCACATCTTTATTTTGGACAATGTGAAGGCGGCTCAGACAGGTGGAGCGGCAGCCATTGCCATTCATGGACGTACGCGTGCCCAACAATATGAAGGAACCGCGAATTGGGACTGGATTGGCGAGGCGAAGAAAGTCGCGACCGTACCGATTATAGGGAACGGGGACATTGCCACACCACAAGACGCGAAGCGTGTCATTGACCAATATGGCGTGGATGCCGTCATGATTGGACGTGCGGCACTTGGGAATCCGTGGATGCTCTATCAAACGGTCCAGTACCTTGAAACAGGGGAGCTCCCGCCGGAACCAGAGGCGCGTGAGAAAATCGACATCTGCATGCTTCATCTCGACCGGTTGAGTGCAATCAAAGGTGAGCTGACAGCCGTACGCGAAATGCGTCAACACGCGGCCTGGTATTTGAAAGGGTTGAAAGGCAGTGGTCCGATTCGCAAACAAATCAACGAAACGGAATCGCGCGAAGCGTTCGCGGCGGTCCTTTATGGATTTGTGGACCAACTCGAACGACAACTGTCAGAAGTGTGAACTAGTGAAAAGAACTAATTTATGGTAAGCTTGTTTGGCGAAAAAGTGCACCACAACGAATGAACGGCTTCGGCTGTGCTGTTGGCCATCGGGTCGACAGTTTTTTGTTAGAGAGAAACCCAATATGGATAGAGGAGTGAATGGAATAGTGAGCCACGAGTTAGAAATGAATGATCAAATGCAGGTTCGTTTTGAGAAGATGACCGATATGCGTGAGCGCGGTCTCGACCCGTTCGGTCACCGCTTTGATCGTTCTGCACACGCAGGTGAATTACATGAGCAGTATGAATCAATTGAAAAAGAGGCTTTGGCTGAACAAGATGTAGAAGTCACATTGGCTGGACGCATCATGACGAAACGTGGAAAAGGGAAGGTTTTCTTTGCCCACATTCAAGATGTGACAGGTCAAATTCAAATTTACGTTCGCAAAAACGATGTCGGGGATGAGCCGTTTGACTTATTCAAGTCTTCAGACCTCGGTGACATCGTCGGTGTGAAAGGGAAGCTCTTTAAAACGAACGTTGGTGAGCTTTCGATTCACGTGGAAGAGTTTGAATTATTGACGAAGGCGCTTCGCCCGCTTCCGGACAAATACCATGGATTAAAAGACGTGGAACAGCGCTATCGCCAACGCTATCTTGATTTGATTACAAACCAGGACTCGCGTCAGACATTCATTTTGCGTAGCCGCATCATTTCGGAGATTCGCAACTTCTTAAATCAAAAAGGATATTTAGAAGTGGAAACACCGATGTTACACACAATCGCGGGTGGAGCAGCGGCGCGTCCGTTCTTAACGCATCATAATGCGTTGGATATGGAACTTTATATGCGTATTGCCATCGAACTTCACTTGAAACGCTTGATCGTTGGTGGACTCGAGCGCGTGTACGAAATCGGACGTGTATTCCGTAACGAAGGGATCTCTACACGTCACAACCCTGAATTCACGATGATCGAATTGTATGAAGCCTATGCAGATTACAACGACATCATGGATTTGACGGAAGAATTGGTTGCGCACGTAGCGAAAGAAGTACTCGGTTCAACAGATGTGCAGTATGGTGAAGATACAATTCATCTTGGCATCGGTTGGAAACGTGCACATATGGTCGACCTTGTTAAAGAAGAGACAGGTGTCGATTTCTGGCAACAAATGTCCGATGAAGAAGCACGTGCTCTCGCAAAAGAACACGGTGTAGAAGTACAAGATCATATGACGTTTGGTCATATCGTGAATGAATTCTTCGAGCAGAAAGTAGAAGAAACGTTGCTTCAACCGACATTTGTCACAGGACACCCGGTTGAAGTATCACCATTGGCGAAGAAGAATGAAACAGATCCACGCTTCACGGATCGTTTCGAGTTGTTCATTGTTCGTCGTGAACATGCGAATGCCTTCACGGAGTTGAATGACCCAATCGATCAACGTGAACGCTTTGAAGCACAGTTGCTTGAAAAAGAAGCAGGTAACGATGAGGCACATGAACTCGACAACGATTTCCTTGAGGCACTTGAATATGGTATGCCGCCAACAGGCGGACTTGGAATCGGGATTGACCGCCTCGTCATGTTATTGACGAACGCGCCTTCAATCCGTGACGTTCTTCTTTTCCCAACGATGCGCCATCAACAATAATCAATTTAGTGGCCGGATCATCCGTTAATATGATCCGGCTTCTTTTTTTGTCAGCCTCGAAACGCATAGGTAAGCCGTTAAACAGAAGGAATGCTATAGATAAAAAACTTTTTTAAAAAAACTTTAGAAAAACCCCTTGCGTTAATGAGAGGTGTACGGTAAAGTAATAAACGTTGCCGCTGATGGCAGCGGAAAAGAAATAAAAAAGTGGTTGACAACTGTGTCGATGACTTGTATTATTTTAAGAGTCGCCAAGAGCGGCAGACGAACTTTGAAAACTGAACGATGAGGCAAAAATAAGTTTTACTATTTTTGAATGAAGCGCAAGCTTCGTCAATTTAAGAGCTGTATCAAATTCTTTGGAGAGTTTGATCCTGGCTCAGGACGAACGCTGGCG
>NZ_JACSJP010000008.1:0-39460 GCF_018617095.1 Exiguobacterium sp. s83
TCGATCTTTACTTGTACGGCAGGGTCGTTTGTTTTGGACGCCCACTCATTCGCGGAGTCGATGTCCCCGAGGTAGAGATAGGCGGTCACTTTCGCCGAGACGCGGGGAGCAGTCCATTCCACATTTTCCGTTTTGGCCACGGTCTCATAATCACGTTCCAGTGCGGCGATATCGAACGCGCCCTCATCGGTCGGATGTGACGCTTGGAACTCCTGGAGCCGTTCCAATTTCTCTTTACCGGATAAGTCGATCCCGGCCAGCTTCGTCTCGATCAGGATGGGGTCATCCGTGAGCTCGAGCGCTTTCTGGTCTGCGCCTTCTGCCAAATAGAGGTCAATCAATAGGGCATCTTCTTCCTCGGACCGCTCTTTTCGTTCCAGTAAATTGATTAATGAGGCTTCCTCACCTTGGAGCGCTTGGTCGTAAGCATCTAGCCACACCTGTTCGCCCCCGTTTGCCTGCTCAGCGTGTGCCTCTTTATCAATGAACCATTGCGTGGCAGTGAACAACGATGTGAAGAGAATCCCGACTGTGGCCGCCCCGTAGATAAGGCGGCGCTGTAGTCGGGTCAGGCGTGATTGATAGGTCGACGATACAATCGGATTCGATTTAGCGGACGGGCGCTTATAGTCGTCCGGTGTCTCGGACTCGATCTCGTCGAGGAGCCACATCTTCTTCGCGTTATCCTCTTTCTTCGTCCGGATCCGTTGCACCCGGTCCTTCACTTGATGATACAGGTTCGGATAGGTGCCTCCGGTCCCGAACGTGAACGTCCCTCGATAGAGCAGCTCGTCTTTCTGATCGAAGAGCCGGAAGTCACCGGAACAGTTCGTTCCTTCCTCGCTAAGAATCTGGTGCAGATCATGTGTCGCGACGACGGCATCGGCGAAGGTGAGCCGCTCATAGTTCTGGATCCGCGTGTCCGGCACGTCGGTGAATCGTACAAACAGCATCTCGTTCCTCCTCTCGTTTCAAGCAACAAAAAAAGCCTTCCGATTGGAACGCTGCGTAAATGTGCATTAGAATTTGATATTCTGGTCGACCATCTCGGCGAGCGTGAATGCGCCCATGACGATGATCAGACCGACGGCGCCCCCGACAAGCCAGCCGACGGCTTTCGAGCGGCCACGATCCCCGCCGAAGATGAAGTAGAAGCCCCCGATCGCAAAGGCGATGGCCGCGGCGATAACCGCGAGTCCCTGAAAGAACTGAAGCAAGCTGAGCCCTGTCTCATTGAGTCCCATGTCGTTCCCTCCTTAGTCCTGGTGCGTCGGCGACTTGAAGCTGAGCTTCGCCTCGAGCGCCTCCAAAATGAGTTCCTGGTTGTCCTGGATGACCTGTTGATGTTGTTCGTCGAGCCACTCCTCATAGTCCTTCCCACGGATGCGTAAGAGTTTCTCGGCGAAGCTACGGTTCTGTTTCTGTTCTTTTGATGCCACAGTACACACTTCCTTCCCTTGATCTCGTGATGTGCAGCAGCACATCATTAAGGACAGTCGGATTCGGTGCGGTGGGTTTCTAGCGGTTCCCCCACGAACTCCGCTCCTCGTGAATCAAAGGAGCTGTACAGGGTTTTTCGATGACCCGGAACGATTCTGTGACCTTATGGCGAGTTTTAGGCGACTCTCGCCGAACCATCTGTGCGTAAATCCCGCCCACCCGGTCACTGGTGAGGGACACGCCGGTATGTGATTGGAGGAGACCATCCTTAAGGATGTGCTGCTGCGTCGATATCGGTTACTGTCGGACTCTTTTCCGCTTCTTGACATGGATGAGCTCGTCATCCGGATTCTTGCGCTTGGCGAGCACGTGTGCGTCACAGACGACCGTACGGATCCGGTAGTAGAGTTGCGTCAGCTGAACCGCCTCGCCGCTCCCTTTCTCGATACCGATGAAGCCGTGTAGCTCATACGTCTTCCCGTCGAACGTGCGGACCGAATCGGCCTGCGGCAACTCCTTCAGGTCGAACCGGCGTCGTTCGAGCTTGGTGACGGACCGCTTCGTCCCGTATCCGAAGTCGATGGCGTCCCACGGCACCGTCGCGAGCGTATGTCCGAACGCTCGGGCCAGGTGATCAATATCGGCAATCGACGGCACCGAGCGATTCTGTTCGTACTGACTGATGGCGGGCTGTGAGATTTCTCCGAGCGTCTTCTCTGATAGTTCGACCTGTGACCAGCCCGAGAGCCGGCGGTTCTCCTTCAACCACTCCCCGAATCGATACATAAGCTTTCCCCTTTCTGTAAATCAGAGCGGCGACCAAACAGATGTTTCCTTTTGTTGGTTCCAATATAGCAGGGATAAAAATAAAAATCATCAGTTTTCTGATATGTCAGAAATTTTACAGTTGACGATTCTTGTCGAATCCGCTCTATACAAGGGATAAAGAGCAACAGTAACTCAATATTTTTGATTTTGTCGCACAATTGTAAAAAAATAACGGTTTAAGTATAGATAGTAATGACAAGTATTTTGATTTCAAGAGATTGTGTTAGGGTAGAGGAATAGAAGAGTTCGTAAAGAATAAGTGATGAAGAGAGTACTTGGATCGTGGGGTGAGCAAGTGGAGTTGAACAAGGCAATCATCGAGCGTATGAAAGAGCTCGCAACGGAACATAATATGACCATCCATCAAGTCATTCAAAAAGGAGGGTTGAATCAGGCGACGATTTCTGAATTGATGAACGGACGGACAAAGCATCCAAAAGTAAGTACGATACAAAAATTTTGTAATGGTATAAATATTTCGATCAGTGATTTTTTTAATAACGGAAAATTTGATTAATTTCTAAAAAATAGCATTAAATATCATTATATTGAACGATATTTAACGCTATCAGATCATTAAATCTAATTTTATGTATTCAAGAGTTAGGGTTTGTTCTCATATACTTAGTTTGTGTCCCTGAAATGATGCCGTTGTGTCAGGAGGAGAGGGAACGATATCATCGACATCGATTGAAACCTCTTCAAATTCGGTGTCATCGTACTTTAGCATCAGTTAGGTTAGCGCCATCTCGTTTTACGCCACGTAGTTTAGCGCCAGTTAAATCAGCACCACGCAGGTCAGCTTCACGCAGGTTAGCTTCACGTAGGTCAGCGTCTCGTAAGTCAGCGTCTCGTAAGTCAGCGTATTGTAAGTCGGCGTATCGTAAATTAGCGTCAGTTAGGTTAGTTGCACGTAAATCAGCTTCACTTAAGTCAGTGTTAGTTAAGTTGGCATGACTTAGATTGGCTTCATATAGGTTCGCACCTCTCAGATGTGCACGTTCTAAGTCAGCGTGAGTTAGGTTAACGCCACATAGCTGAGCATAACTTAGATTAGCCTCACTTAGAGTGGCGCGAAAGAGGTAAGCGCCTCTTAAATCAGCGTGAAGTAGGTTAGCGCCACCTAGTTTAACGCCACCTAGTCTAGCTTCACTTAGATCAGCTTCACTTAAATCAGCGTCAGTTAGGTCAGCGTTAGTTAGGTTAGTGTTACTCAAATTGCTACCACTTAAATCAGCATCAAGTATATAAGCGTCAGTTAAGTTAGCGTCACTTAAATTACTGCAATTTAAATAAGTGCCATCTAGTTTAGCGTCAGCTAGGTTAGCTTTACTTAAGTTAGCGCCTCTTAGATCAGTTCCATCTAGGCGAGCGAGACTTAAGTCAACACCACTTAAATCAGCGTCAGTTAAGTTAGTTTCATATAGGTTAGCGTCACTTAGGTCAGCGCCACATAGTTTTGCACCAACCATTTCTGCTTCACTTAGGTCAGCGCGAAATAGATAAGCCTCACTTAGATCAGCGCGAAAGAGGTAAGCACCAATTAGTTTGGCGTCAGTTAGATCCACATCAACTAACTTAGCGTCAGTCAGGTTAGCCTCACTTAAATCAGCGCCAATTAGGATAGCTTCACTTAAGTCAGCGCCACGTAATTTAGCACGAACTAGGTTGGCTTTTCTTAAGTCAGCGCCGCGTAGTTTAGTGTGAAATAAGTAAGCTTTTTTTAAGTAAGCACCACTTAGTTTAGCGTCAGTTAAATTAGCACAAAAGAGGTCAGCACACCGCCCCTCGTCTTCGTCATCATGCCATTTTTTATGGTTGGTTAGGATGTCGCTAAGTTGTTTTGGGGTATAGGTATTCATTTTGTTCCCTCCTATAATTTCATAATTCCGAACGTTTATAATGACGCCAACTATATCTTGGACAATCAGATGATTTCACGACTGAATGGCTGACGTGAGCGTGGGTAAGTAGGATAATCTCTGCATCAAGAAAGTATTTCTGGTGTCCGAGTACAACAAAGAGCACAAGCAGTGCAAAATTCATCCTTCTAAATTTAAAAGTAAGTATCCTTGGTTAAAGTGTAATGAATCTACTTTATTATGTGTTATTAATTTTCCAAATTAAAAAAACGCTTAAGTCTAACTTCTACATCGACTCAAGCGCCTTTCATTAATGATTTATTTAGACTTTAAATATCTTTTCAATTCATGATAAAAGTTTTCTCGTGTTCCAGCTAAGATAACGACAATCAATTCCCCATCATCCCCCACTTCAATGCTGTAGGCAATCTCATAGACGGTCCCCTTATGCCTGAAATCATAACCTCTGATGCCGGTCAGATCTCCTGTCTTAAACTCGCCAATTTCAGGGTTACTTACAATCTTTTGAAGATTTATTTTATACAGCTCACTAAGTTGTTTATCTTTCTTTTTTAGCTTCTCAAAATATTTTTTGGCTGCTGGATGAAATACAATTGGCACGTTATCATTCAATTCAAATCAGTCCTCGTCGTCATCTCCGAATAAATCATCTATTGATGTTGGCTTAGTGCTTGTTGCTTCCTTGATCATCTGTGAAATAGCCGGACGAATCATATTTTTACGGCGTTGAAACTCTGTCAAAATGTCGTTCCCTGTGAAGCCCTCTTGAATAACATCTGCTAATATTTCTTCTGAGAAATCATCCGTATGTGTTCTTACTGGTTTGATATTAATAACTCCGTCATTCAGTTCCATAATAATCTCTTTTTCAATACCGATTGCATCAAAGAATTCTTTTGGAATGGCGATTTGTCTTTTGCTGGAGACGGCAACCTTTTTCGTTTTCGTTGCTAACATGGTTTATCTCTCCTTTTTTCACTTTACCATTTTCATTGTTGTGTAATTTATTTTCGCTCGGCTTTTTCATTTGTTTGTTTTTTGTTGGCTGATTGTTTTGTTTTTTAATTTACATACGGTAAGAATTCTTACTTTTTACTTATACTAACTATATATCACTATCTGAATTAATTCAATCTTTAACGTGAAATAATATCAATCCATTTGTATACATGTATACAAATGGAGAAAAGTTTGATACGTTAAAGTTACAAATAAAAAAGGAGGCACTAAAATGACCAATCAGCTTGATCTCTCACAGCAGGAAGCGATTGTTGTGACATTTGGAAACTTCAAAGGCGGCACGGGAAAGACAACGAATAGCACGATGCTCGCTTACGCATTGGCCAAAAAAGGCTATCGTGTGTTGCTCTGTGACCAGGACCCACAAGCAAATGCGACTACCTTGTTCTTGAAGACAAAGGCTGCACGAGAAGATGATTACATAACCTTCGAGAAAACATTGATGGCCGCAATGCAAGAAGGTGATTTGAGTAGCATCGTCACAGAAGTTACGGATAATCTATTCCTACTACCTTCATTCAGTGATTTCGCGCAGTACCCGAAGTTTCTTGAGAAAAAGTTTGAGAAAGAAGTGGACCGTGTGACGTATCTTTCTACTCTTCTCGAACCTTTGAAGAGCGAGTTCGATTTCATTTTTGTGGACGTTCCCCCTACTATCTCCATATATACAGATTCAGCCCTCTATGCCTCTGATTTCGTTGTCGTCGTACTTCAGACACAGGAACGAAGCTTGCAGGGTGCTGAGGTATTCACACAGTACCTACAGACGTTGCTGGATGACTATGATGCTGATTTTGACATTCTTGGAATCCTACCGGTTCTTCTTAAAAATGGTGCAGCCGTCGATATGGCAACGCTTGAAAATGCCAAAAATGTATTCGGTGAGCATAACCTCTTCAAGGGTGTGATTAAGAACATGGAACGCTTGAAACGCTACGACATCACAGGAATTGTGGAAGAAGACATGCATGACAAACGTGTCATGGAGACATATGCAAAAGTCGCCGAAGAGTTCTTGCAACGTCTCGAAACAGAAATGAATTACGTGGAACAGGGGTGAACAACATGTCAGATTTGATTCAAAAACCAGTAAGAAAACGTTTGCTGGAACGTAAAGGTGCAGCAGCTCCTCAACAAACATATAAAGCTGAGGTATCTGAAGACCAAACAGTGGAATCAAAAACCACGTCTCAGAAAGAAACCTCAAATAAACGAGCAACTAAGAACTCGGTCAATATAGGGTCAAGCACTGTTCGTGTATCAAACCTCACAAAAAATAAATTATCAGCGTTAGTGACGATGGGCAAAGCAGATTCAGCAGATGCTATCATTTCAACGATGATTGACGAGTATCTTGAATTACTTTCTTCAAATGAAAGGAAAGAATACGAAATAATTCGAGATGTTTTAATGATGAAGCAAAAGAAATAAAAAGGCAGTCCACGACGAACTGAACCTTATCTATTAATGAACGAGCGTGCTCTACTGGAGCACGCTCGTTTTTTTGTGTGACTACAATTCGTCTAGATGTCATTAAGGTATATTATTTTGCTGGATGTTCAGCCACATTGAGCTCACATAAATAAAATTTTAAAAACGGTATACATGTATACGTGTATACAAATCTACATGTATACAAATCTACATGTATACAAATCTACATGTATACAAATCTACATGTATACAAATCTACATGTATACATGTATACATCGGGAATGGAATCATCTGAAATATGGCTTCAAATCAACGTTTTTAGCGAAATATCCAGTCTGATTTTGTATACATGTATACAAATCTACATGTATACAAATCTACATGTATACAAATCTACATGTATACGAGTATACAAATCTACATGTATACAAATCTACATGTATACATTGCTTTTTATGAGCATAAACTCGAAAAAAAGCTGTTGTTAAGCGATTTCTTTTATGAAAACATAGGGTTATGAAGTTCTTTCCAGTAGGAAAAATCGGCATAAAAAAATCTGATAACCTGGCCGTTATCAGATCCAAATCATCTGACTTAATTGTCAGACTGTGTATTTAACAACGCTTCACCCTAAACCAGCCATCATAAATAGATTTGTAGAAACCAAGATTTCTAAAAACATAATACGATGAACTGATCCTTTTTCATGCGTTGTTCAAAAGAAAAACGTGACGAACAAAGGCGTCTTTCTTATGCAATCATTTTAACATTGTTCTTTCTTCTCGACAATGTTCATAGTATTTCAGAGAAATGGATACGCAACAATTTACGATGAACCATAGAACAGAAGAAAGGAGGATGTAGCATGGAAGTATTGAGAAATCTTTATCGAGACCAATTAACGGAAGCTCCGAAACGGGCCTCTCAGATCGAGAGAACCGGATACAGCAAAGACCTAGGATGGATCTTTGTCTGCCAGGAGTTCACACAAGCGCGTGCCATCCGTACATACCGCTCACTCTTTGGGGCAAAAGAGAAGTATACATATTTCACACCGAACACTTTTTACCGCAACGACCAACGTCATGCGGGCTCTTTGCGTTGGTTAAACGCCATGGTTATTGATATCGATGTCAAGACGTCGCAGAATGCAGGAATGATTTTCCCGGACGTTATGGATCGGGTGACGAGCGCAGGCCTGCCGACACCATCACTCGTCGTCCAGACGCCTTCAGGCGGATTCCATGTGTATTGGTACTTGAAAGAACCAAGACGCGCATTTCCAAAAGTCGTGGATCACTATAAGCGCGTTCAACGAATGATTGCTGAGGAGATGAACGCGGATCTTCAAGCGATAGGCGCTGAACGTTGGTTCCGATTACCGACAGAAGAGAACACAGTTTTTCGTTCGGGAGAACGCGTCTCTTTTGACGACCTTTGCGACTGGTTGACCGAGCAGCAAGAGAATCAGTCGAAGAAAGGTAATGTGGCTTTAGGCTCGACGGATTTATTATCTCACCCAGCAATCCTAAAGCTATTACAAGGCGTGGAAGAGGGCCAACGTGATAACACATGCTACACCCTTGCTCTCGCATACAAGGCTGCGGGATATGAAGAAGATCAAGCCCTATCGTCACTTTATAGCTGGAATGAAAAGAATAGCCCATCACTTCGTCAAATTGAGATTAAACGAAAAGTGAAAAGTGCCTTTAAGCCAGGCTCTCCACTTGGCCCTTCATCATATTGGATTGAGACGTTGTCTGGGATCGAGTTCAAGTATCAAGTCTGGGAAGGCGCAAAACCGCGTGAAGAACGTACATATAGTCATCTAGATGAATGGAAAGAAGACATCCTTGCAGTTTTACGCAAAAACGGAGGGTGTATTTGTGGTGCGCAACGAACGCTTGTTTCTTTAATCACATCATCAGTAGACCCTTCCAAGTGCTTGTCATACGCAACATTCAAACGCCTTGTTGCTGTTATGGTGGAAGAAGGACTAATAACAAAGGAAGTAGAAGGAAGGGGAAGATGTGCTAAGACAACGATAATGTTGGTTAAGAAAGATAATGTAGTTCTTTTCCCTGGTGCAATCGAATTTAATGGGCTCAACTCCAATACATTTATAGATACGGTGGTGGGTGGGTCTCTTTCTTATCCTTACGGTATGAGAAATAGTTCTAATACTACGTAGATTGGGTGTGTATGTATGGTCTTTATTCCGTTCTCTTTTCCTGTAATTGTTTCGTTCTCTAGGCTGTTTGAACAGACATTTTTTGTTTATAGTAAACCTAATCACAATGACATTTCACGAGTATTAATAGATATTGGGATATCTGGTGTAGATTCTCGGACCTCTGATCCAGGTATGGGGAAGGTAAAACGTATTGAGTATCTTCTTTACAGTTTGTCTTCTTCTGAAGATACTCTTGATTCTGCTCAAAACTTATTTTTTAGATTAATGGCTATGCTTCATGCTCATGGAGGTTTTAGAAAAGATTCAGAAAATTATGTAGGAGTTGAGGCATTCGAGAACTTTCGTAACGTTTTAAAAACTGATAATCAATGATCATGAGACAAAAGTTGCAATAGAGTCTATGGGGATGATTTCAGAATATATGATGAGTAAGTTAAGACAAGACAAATTTAAATGAATGTGAGGATAATAACGTTCATAACTTCATCTTGTTCGATATTTGAGGAGTGATTACGAGCGATAACCATTATTGCTAACTACAGATACACTTATTAATGAGGAGGAGACTTCTATGACTTTGACTAAAACAAGACTTGCCCTACTTTTCGTTGTAAGTCTTACCGTGACGGGTATCATCGGTTACATCATCGGTTCAGATGTACCGCTTTTCGATCGAAATTCGGTTGAAGACGTCACACCTGTTGAGTTTGTCCCGTTTGATGCTTTTAAGATGCTAGAAAATAATGACCTTGCAGAGACCAGTTATCGAGAAGATTTCGAGACTGCAGGCGGGGCAAACGGCATGTCGCAGGATACTCCTTATATTCGAGCTATAAACGCGTACCAGATGACGCTAGAAGGATATCGTGATGAACTCGTTAATGCTCAGATTAAAGATTTGAGTCCCGATGCTGAAGAGTACCGTCAGCGGGTTTTAACTAGTGTTGCGACGACGCTTACTTATTTGAAAGCTCTTGAACAGCATGGTATCTACGGTGATGGTTTGTATGGTAATCCGATGCCCTTACCGCCATCTGATGCTCACGCAGCGGAACGAGTCGAGCTCATATTGCTCGCCGAGCAGTTCCCGTGTTCCTGCAGCGCTTCGAAGTGAAATAGCGGTCCTGTGTTTTAGGTCTAACCAAAATTAACGTATAAATATAAAGTATGGCATTGAGAAAATGAGGTCTTCTAACCCATTTTCTCAATGCCATATGCGGTCTGAAACAATGGCTTTTGAGTAATGATGTTAATCATTTTAGGTCGAGTCGGATCATCACTCAAGATGATCCGACTCTTTTTTATATTTATAAAATGTGGATCTTGAGATATTTAAAGTCTTTGTAATATCATCTACCGTCATCTTGGCTTCATACATCATCATAGCTCTGGCCATTATTTGTTCATCAATTGGTTTTCTTCCACCCATTCTTCCTCTGGATCGGGCAGCTTGAAGTCCAGCGTTCGTACGTTCGCGAATCAATTCACGCTCCATCTCCGCCAATCCAGCCATCATAGTGAAAAACAGGCGACCTGCGGCGGTGGAAGTGTCTACACCTAATGTAATGATTTGAAGATTGATTCCGCGATCCTTCAAATCATCAATCAATTCAAGAAGCTTCTTTGTGGTTCTCCCCAACCGATCTAGCTTCCAGACGACCAGGGTATCACCTTCTCGTAAATAATCTAAGCACTTCTCAAATTCTGGTCTCTTTTTAACACTGGAGGCCTTCTCTTGAAAGATTTTAGTACAACCAGCTTTCTTAAGTTCATCTAGTTGCGAGTCCAAGTTCTGATCGAGGGTTGATACTCGTGCATATCCAATTTTCGTCATGAAGCACCTCCGTTTGTTTGTTTATCCATTAATGATAACAGAAAACGAACATTGATAAAAAGATGAGTTAATGGACAATGGAGATAAAATAAAAAAGGCTTTAAATAGCCCTTTTTATTTTCATGTGAATCAATAAACAATGATGTTTTTTTAACGTTCGTTTAAAGAACAAGAACATTTTTCAAAGCTACTTTATCTATTAAGGTACCTACTATTGACTGATTATAACGCAATTGTTTTGAACTTAGTCGTGCATTCCATTCTGAATCCATTCATCAAATTCTAAAAGTACTATGTTAGCATGCCAAAAAACTCCACGACTTAAGTCGTTCTTTTTAAACCAATATTTTTCAACTGAAGAGTCTTTAATTCTTTGCTCCTCCATATAATTCTCGTAAAAATCAGAGGACATAACAATTGGTTCAATGCCATCTTTATTTCCAAGGTCAGAGAGTTTGGCAGCAGTTGCAACAGAAGATCCAATCCAAACCAAATTATTAATGCCAGAGTTTTTTCTTCCGGCTTTTACAGCTAAAGTTTTGCTGGCAGCTAAACCAATTCCTGCTTTAATGGTCGGTAATCCTCTGCTAATAAGTAATTTGTTTAACATATTTAAATATGTGTTTATACAAAAAGCTCTACTCGCGATATCAAATACATCCTCTTGTAAAGGTGTTGAATAAATTGCATATACACAATCACCTCTAATTCCTATCTCCTTTAAATATTCTTCATCAGTATCTTTTTTCAAAATTTCAATTATTTCTGAGGTGAATCCACGAATTAATTTAGCTACTTTAACATCATCTTCTCCAGAGAATAAAGTTGTAGAGTCTCTTAAATCTACAAAAATTGCAGATGCCACAGCTTTATATCCATTTGTATAAGTGAAATTATCGTCTCTTGGGAATTTTTCAACTTCGTTAACAGCATCTGTATTATCCAATATTTCTTCAACTTTTTTCTTTCGCTCTTTGTAATCATAATCTGTGAACTTCATTAAGAGATACCTCCTAGCTTCACTAAAACTATTCCTACTACATACATGGTTAGTATTCCTGCTACACCAATAAAAGTGTATCTGATTCCTTTCTGATAAAACTTGAATTTGGCTGAACAGATTTTTGCATTGATGTAGATTTGAGAAATTAGATCTTCAATCTCGTCTTCAAATGTTTCATTAAACACTTTTTCTCTAAACTCCACATATTTTTTATCTTCTGCTGACTCGAAGTAGTACAGAGAATCATGATATGTATCCTGCCCGAAAAGATTTACTTCTTTTTTCATCGTTGGGACCAAAACTCTTATTAACAAGTATGATCCGCGTACGAAAATGCCCCAAAAGAACAGGAACAGTCCCAGATATAAAAAGTTTGAAAAATTAATATTTTGTATGGCACGAGAAAGGATTTGATTCAACATACCTATTGAATGCTCTGATGTAAATATACTAAGAAATATTCCTACCCCAGCAATTACAATAGAAGCCTTTGTATCACAACTCTTAATCCAATCTAGGTGTCGGTCTAAGCGTTGTATTAAATTATTTTTATCAATATCTAGTCGTGGGTCCAAATTCATTCCTCTTCTCATAAAAAATAACATCTATTTCCTTATTACCATTATACGACAAATTGAAAAAAGTAAGCCAATCCTCAGATTTAAAAGAGAACGGTTCTTACGCAATGTTGGTGAACGATAATGAGCAATCGCCCGAAGGTGGTCGCTCATTTTTTTGGAATATCAGTGAGCACAACTCGGATCGGGATTTCGACAAAGCACCCGAATTCTGAGCAAGTCAAAATTTCCCCTTCCGTACATGAGTCGCTTCATCATCTTTAGACGATTGACGTTTCCTTCCACGTAACCATTGCTTTCTTCAAACTGACAGGCCGCCAGGATCACCTCTACATTTTGTTTGAGGCGACCCACGAAACGCTTCAGTCCGGGATGTGATGTGACTTGTGGATTGGTGATCAACGAAAGGAGATGTCCCGCGTCCCGTTCCCGAATAGCTTCCCGAAATCCTTGAATGAAACAGAACGGGATGGCGAGGTCTTCGTAACGGACCAACAGGTACGAGACATCGATGGTATCATTCGGCCTAGTGACAGGCCATTGCCAGAGTAGACGACAGGCATCCTTGCGCGATACGAAAACCTGGGGTTCAGGAAGACCCTCACTCCGAGCGTCGCGTGAACGGTGACGGACCGCGCCAAACGAGCCTCTGTAACCTAATTGTCTCAGATGAGCGTCCGTTTCCTGGAGTGTGTATCGATTTCGGACACATTCCCTCAATTGTGGCATGAAACGATCGATCAAGTGAGGTCTTTGTCGTTTCGGCGGGGAGGGTTCGTAGGCCGGATCACTGTATTTTTTGACGGTCCTCCAATTCAAGCTGAGCATCTGGGCGATCGCATTCAGACTCATCCCTTGGCGGTGCATGCTTTGAACCCTTTCGACCAACGGTCGTTTTGTCTCGTTCTCGGGTCCAGTCGGATGTTGCGGTTTCAAACCGTATGATACGGCACCTTTCGGATTTACAGGGATTCGAGAGGGGAGGACACGCTGGCATATCGAATTGAGGCATCGCCATAGGTTATCTACGAGGTGGAAGCGGTCGCTCACCACTACGATGTCCTGGTCGAGCAATGCCTCTTGATAGGCTGGGAATCGATCGACCGATGCGCGGATAGGCCGTTTCTCCAGATTCACAAGCCAATCCTTCAACATGTCTGCTTCGCGGGTCCGCAGCAGGTCGATGGGACGATGGGTTGTCGCGTCACAGATGATGGTTCCGTATCGGTGACCCTTTTTGAAGGCGAAGTCATCAATGCCGATCACCTCAGCACAGGGGCTCGGGACGGGCACGCGTCGTAGCACCCTAAGTAGCGTGTCGTGACTGATTCGAAAACCTAGGACGGTCGTGACACGCTCGGCTTCCTTCGCACTCATAGCCAACATTAAAGTGGACAACACACGCTCCGTACGGAGCGTTCTCCGCGAATGAGAAATGGCCCACGGCAATCGCTCTGTAAAGATGGAACGTTGGCATATTGAGTTGTCGCAGAACCATTTCGGTACTTGAATGTTCAGACGGAAAACCTGATGTATTCCTGAGAAGTCTTTTAGCCGCCGTGTCGTGAAACTGTGACGTCGGTGACAAAACCGACCACAGTCTGGACAGCATGCACCGCTGGACACGAGACGAGCGGCACAGTGTCTCACCCCATCGTGTGAGTGAGCACTCGTGACGCACAGTCGATCATCTAAGAACTCCAACTCGTTCATGGAAATCAATCCTTTTTGATTTTATTCCCATAATGTCGGCATCACTACCTCACCAACATTGCGTAAGAACCACTCCTATTTTGCACTACACACCAACTTGTGCTTTGAACTTTGAAGTGTTAAAATTAATAAACTATTAATCGAAAGGAGAGATGGGTGGACAATGAAGAACTAATCTAATTTTTAACAAATGAAATAGTATATTTCAGTTTAAAAACTTAGGATTAGTCTGCCCATTTTTCCATATACTAAATAAATGTAAGACTGAATAGCTAAAAAGGCTAAATAGTTTTATTTGAGTGTCTTAAAAAGTGACATGACTAATCCTTCCAACATTATTTGGGAGGATTTTTTATTTCTCCCTGAATCAAAATAAAGAAAGAAGGAATCGAATTGTTAAAACAAAAGGAACTAATGGCAAGGGTTAAGGAACTTGTCCAGTCAGATGAACGAATATCTGCTTGTATGATGTATGGCTCTTTTACAAAAGGAGAGGGAGATCAATACTCTGATATAGAATATTACGTTTTTCTAAAAGATGATACAATTTCCACCTTTGATTCAGCAAAATGGCTAAATGAAGTCGCTTCCTACACTTTACTCTATCAAAATGAGTACGGTACGGAAGTAGTAATTTTTGAAAATCTAATACGTGGTGAATTTCATTTCCTTTCCGAAAACGAAATGAATATTATTCCTTCATTCAAAGAATCAGGCTACATTCCTGACACAAAAGCAATGTTTATTTATGATGAAACAGGACAACTAGAATTGTATTTATCAGAGTTGGAAGGTCCGGGACCAAATAGACTTACAGAAGAAAACGTAAATTTTTTATTGAATAATTTTTCCAACCTATGGTTAATGGGGATTAATGTTCTTAAAAGAGGGGAAAATGCACGTTCACTGGAACTTTTATCTCAATTACAAAAAAATATACTACAACTCATTCGAATTGCGGAAGAAAATGCCGATAATTGGTTTAATATGACAAAGAATCTTGAAAAAGAAATTAGTCCTGAAAACTATGAAAAGTTTAAAAAGACTACTGCCCGATTAAATGAATTAGAACTATATGAAGCCTATAAGAACTCTTTGCTTCTCGTTATGGAACTTCGAAATCTCGTTGAAAAACAGTATCAATTAACCATTAGCGATGATTTTTTAGGCAAACTGTTTAATTATATGAACGAATAAATAAAAAGCCTGTATCTCAAGTGATAACTAAGATACAGGCTTTAATTGTTATTTACTTTAAATACATGTTCTCAAAGTGAAAGTATTGATTTTAATGGATTTTTAATAGTTTACTCTTGATAAGACGCGACCCCGAGCCGGGAGGACATCCTCGTCTCCGAACGGTTACATGAGGCGGGGGACCTCATCGGCATCCCGGTGCTCGACCATCTCATCCTCGGTGCGGACGAGTCGTACGTCAGCATGAAACAACGGGGTTACATGGGTTGAACGGAATGGGGTGGGGCCGGGGGACCGGTCCCGGTCCGTCCGGTAAGGGCAAGGACGAAAAACGTGCGTTTTTCTTTGAGGAGACGGGCGCCTCGCGTTGCTCCCGCCTGGATCCGTAGGGCGGGATCCGGAAAAGGGTCGTTTTCGTATGACGAAAACGAGATGATTCGTGTATGAATGTAGGATGATATTTTGGTCTGTCTCGTAATTTTTTGATGAAAACTCAGAAGTGAAAACACGGTTTGTTTATTGAAAATGATCATTTTTTCGAAACAAGCCCTAGGGCTTGTTTGAAACAACACCAGGGCTTACGTGAAATAAGCCGAGATGTTGATTGCGTGGATGCGAGGTATCATTGAGCTATCAAATGGAGAGGATGATTCAGATGGATAATTTTCAACTAGATCAACAGACGATGGACGAGATGACAGAGGTATTGCTTCGACGCCTTCCTGACCGGCTTCAAGAAGATTTTGACGACTTAAAACTTGTAAGCATGGACATTCTTTGTGATGTGAAGGAAGGGGAACGCTTGACCCATCTCACCGTCTTTTTCAACACGAATATGCTCCGACGGAATCGTCGTACATAAGAAAAAGGAACGATTGTATACATGTATACGTGTATACATGTAGATTTGTATACATATATACAAATTTTAAAAGTCTTCATTTCTGTAGGTTCATGAACAAGGACTGAACTGACTCTGGACGGGGAATCGTTCTATAGAAAACCGGAAGGGGGGAGACGTGATGGACGAGGGGTTGCTTGATGACTATGCGTTTGGGGGATTGGATCCGTTCGTCCGGACCGTGTTCTCGGAACTGATGGAACATCCCGAGTGGATGCGTGTCGTCGACAGGGAACATTGCGTCGAGAAGGTCGTCCGGTTCGATGAAGGACGGAACTCGCCTTACTTTCGCGTAGTGATCTATCTGGATGCGGAAGAGCATCCGATTAAGATTGTGTATCTATACGGGACATGGGTGGTGGCGGATGGAGACGTCAGCTTCGTCGTCTCGGAGCTATCCAAGGGTGTATTCAAATATGAAGTGATGCATGTCCATTGGCTCATCAAGTATCGGTTCGAGGATTGGGGCGTGTCTGAAGACGGGGCATGGGAGAAGGAATGGTGATTCGGGCTCATGCGTGAGCGTCTAGCGCCTTGTGGCGAAGTCGCTCATCGCACCGCTGCCCCCCTGACGGCCCGATAACAAGAGCTGCTGGCTCACCGCCGCATCTCTATATTCCTGGCCCTTTCTGACGGGAGGCACGGAGCGTAAGGGCAACGTCAAAAGCAAGAGCGTGGGCGCGTCTAACGCCACGCAAGGAACACCATTCGGCTGAATGGTGTTTTTTCATGTACATGGATCATCCTCATCTAGTGTACTGTCTATAAATAAAAAAGACATCAGCTAACTTGGCTTTTAAAAAGTCAGTTAGCTTGATGCGATTTTTATGAGCTGAGCTTGCTTGTTTTTTATTTTCGTCACGTAAGGCGAGAAACGGGTTGAACCCATATAGTGATCTTGCTCCGAGAGACTAGAGAGTAAGGCGAGGATGTTTTTAAGCTGCTTCGCCCCTTCTTGGATGCTCAAGTGATTGACATGTCCCTTTTGATCTAATCGGTTCACAAACAGCTCGACCTTCCCGCCGCTTTCAATCAATTCCCGACTGACCAATGCCGTATCCTCTATCAACTCTTCGAACTGATGATGAAGGCCGATCCCGTTCGAAGCCGACAAGTCGAGATACACCGTGAACATGTCTTGATTGACCGGCTGGTACAGTTTCGTTTGCAAAGTCGATTTCTTCGCCGTCGCATACCAGTCGATTTGTCTAGACGGTTCATCCTCATAGGGCTTCGAGGAGATCTGTAGTAACCGATCCTTAATTGGAGAATATTTAGATACGCGCTCACCAAGCTTCAGATGTGATTGGATACGCTGCCCATGAGTACTTGAAATCGATGGATAGACCGTCCAACGTAAAGGGGGAGCCAAATAGAGTGTCAACGTACCCAACGATAGAGGCAAGCTAATCGTGATGGAGATTTCAGCTATTTCGATGGGCCCCCTTCGATTACCTGTAAGTTCGAAGACGAAATCAGACGGCAGCTCGTCCAATTCGATGATGGTTTCCGTATGCCCCTCTAAGTTCACGACGTAAGGTCCATCCTTTGGCGTACGTATATACGTTTTCGTGCTCATTTCGTTTAAGAGGTGCACGTTCGTCAGTTCAAGGGTGAACTTACAACTTTCATCTTTGAACAGAATCGAGTCGAACTGTCTCCACGTGACGTCCATTTGTGCAGTCAGTCGTTTCGTGTAACGCTCGATATAAAGACTTGCCGCCATAAAAACAGCAAGAACGAATGAAAAGATCGAGAGGTACGGCACGAACAACAAGATGACCATCACTGAAAATAAGACGATTTGGATTCGTTTTTCAAGCAAGAAAAATACATTGGTCGTGATGTTCATCGGAGTCACATGCCCATCTCGACCGGGACCGGGACGGTCGCCAAGAGTTCTTCCATGACCATGGCCTTCGAGGACTTGATCTCGCCCTCGAGCGTCAGTGTCAATCGATGTGCGAAAACGTATGGGGCCAAGAACTTGATGTCCTCTGGTGTGACATAGTCACGATTTTGGATATAGGCATAACTTTGAGCGGCTTTCGAGAGCGCAATCGTCGCACGTGGACTGATCCCCGTCTGAACATTCCGGTGACTACGTGACGCGGTCGCAATCGAGACGATATAACGTAACACATCTTTCGAGATGTGGATTTTCATGGCATCGGCTCGATATTGCAGGAGTTGCTCGAAATCGACATTCGCCAGTACCGCCTTCCGGGTCTCGGTGACAGATTCCTCCAACAATTGAAGTTCGAATTCTTCGGTCGGGTACCCTGTATGTAAACACATCATGAACCGGTCAAGCTGCGCATCAGGCAAAGAAAAGGTACCAGATGATTCAATCGGGTTTTGCGTCGCGATGACGAAGAATGGGGTAGGAAGGTGATAGGTCTTGCCCCCGACCGTCACCTGTCGTTCTTCCATCGCTTCAAGCAATGCAGACTGGGTACGTGGGACGGCCCGGTTGATTTCATCGATGAGCACGATGTTGGCGAAGATCGGGCCTTGCTTGTTTTCAAACTCTTGCGTCTTCAGATTGAAAAAATCTGAACCGACAATATCTGACGGTAATAAGTCGGCTGTGAACTGAATTCTTGAAAAGTCGCCGTGGAAACTCGTCGCTAGTGTCTTGGCCAACATCGTCTTTCCGGTGCCCGGTACATCTTCTAAGAGCACATGTCCGTTCGCCAAAAGCGACGTCACACATAGTTCTACCACTGTCGGGTTGCCCAAATAGACTTGGTTGATTTCCTCAATCATCGTACGAATGTTCATCAAGATTTCTCTCCTTTGTAGTGTTGTATATACTGTCTGACAGATACTTTGAAATCGTGAAGTGAGCGCTCGTCGATCACGTTCAGTTCTCCATATCGCACATCGGCATAAGGTTTCACAGATTGTTCGAATCGAATGCGTGCAAACCACTCTGAGACGGTCTCGTGAGGTTTTCGTTTTTGAGTGTCGCTCAAGGTGTCATTTAGCTCCACGAGTAGTTTTCCAAGCTCAGTATCAGAGGCATAGAGAAAGGTTGGTGTTGTGTTGGTCACCGTGTTCATGTTGGCTCGAACTGAGAATGGTCTCTCGTCAGCCGAGGACGGTGTCGCTTTGCGTCGCCGCTTGTCCCACCAATCCCGTACGCGCTTGTAGTACTTGAGAAATAAAATGAGCAAGAAAGCTATAACGACCCATTTCAGGACATCTGAAGCAGTCTCTTGATCTTCGCCAGACGCCTTCTTTTCAAACCGTTCTTTTGCCAAAAGATCATACCACTTCGGTATATCATTCGTATCCTCTAGATTCTCTGTTTTTTCTTTAAAGGTTGCCAATTCACCATCGATATACCTTGGATTTCCCGACATGTCTTGTTGGGTGGGGCGATCTACAATCATTCCATAAAGGAAAGCCCCGCCGGTTTTAAATAAAGCGAGGATGACTAAGGTCGAAATGATGAAATAATACATTTTTCTTTTCTGCATAAACCCTCCTCTTATACAAGTGAAGTTAAAGATATACATCTTACCCCTTAATGTCCCTTTAAATACAAAAAAAGTCAATTATTAAAAAGGATTTCGCTTTTTGATTCCAAATTAAATTTCTACCATGATTAATTCTCTTAATTTTGATTGATATCCCTTCTAAAAAGTAGAGTTTGTTTCTATATTTTTAACACAATGATTATGGTATTATTTAATGAAATGATCATTGTGTTAAAAGGAGGATTATCTTATCATGTATACGATTGACGAGGCATTTGAAATCTTATCGAAGAACAAGCTCACAAGCCATAAGGAGACGGTCCGCAACTGGGTACGAAAAGGCGTGATCCAGGCAGAACCGCTCGAGTCGCGTAAAAAAGGTTATCGGATCAGTGAGGAGGCGCTCGAACAGTTCATCAAAGAACGGATGCCTGAAGGATGGGAGCTGTATCCGGAGTCAGTGACAGGGGATGCTCGGGATGTCGTCAAGAATGAAGAAGAGGCCCTGTATCACGTCGAGGTCGATGTAGAAGCGATTAAAGAGCGAGCCCGCGAGGAGATGTGGTACGAGCTTCTCGGTAAATTCGTCTTCGAGGACTACTTCGTCCTGAAAAAATCAGAGGTCAAGGCTGCTGTCGAGCATATGCGGTATTCAAAAGAGTTCGGAGCCGAGGTGTGGGATCGTTGCTCGAAGCACACGTGGGGCCACGCAACACCTCGAGTCCCGTACCTGCTCGATTACTTCATGTTCGAAGGAGAGCGGATTCCCTTCAATAAAGATTTCGGTGGAAGAGATGAACAGATCATCCACGCGTTAACTGAAAAAATTCGGCTCGATAAAGTGAAGCGAAAACGTAAATGAACATAAAAAGACATTCTCTTAAAAATAGAGGATGTCTTTTTATACAATCATCATTGTTTTAATTTTCAGGTTAAAATCATTCCCCGACCATTCCGTCGTTGTCGTTATCACGCATATAGGGGTAGAGCCAATGGTCGCTCATGATCGGCATCGTGAAACCGGCGTCTTTCGCTTCCTGGATCGTCACCTGACCGTTCCCATTCGTATCTACGCTCGAGACATCGCCTGTGGCCTCAAGTGTAGCTGCGGGTTCCGGTTCACTTTCTGTGAGGCCGAGTGCTTCGTTCACTTCATCCGGGTTAACGTTGTCGAAGGAATCGGTGACGACATTTCCTCTGACAGTGTAGGTGTACTTATAGTGTGAAGGGGTGTGTGTGCTCGTATCTGGATACGTGATGATCGCCTCGAAGTCGGCCGCGCCGCCGGCCTTACGGATTACATCCTCCATATAGGCCTGGTCCCCGTAGCGGTTGAGCGTGCTATCCTGTGGTGTGATGTTGTAGGCGTTCGAGACGCCCCCGAGCGAGTCGGCGATGACGTGGCCTTCATCGAGATCACTGTGTTCGACGCCTGGGACCTTCGCCTCGTCATGATAGTAGCGGCCATCCGAGGTCACATCCTCCGAATCATCATCCTGCAAGATGATCTGATCGGCGATGACACGAATCAATTGACCATGTTCGTTCGTGAACGCCCAATACTCGCGATCTCCATATCCGATATCGACGACGACGTTCGCCTCACGGTACCCGGACAAATCGCCACCGTCAACATTGATCAGTTTATAGCCGGAGAATTGATTGTTATCCGAATTTGTGACCGTTCTCTCGGCTTCTGCAGGCTCTTCTGCAGTCGTCTCCGTATTTGAGTCGTCTGTGCTCGTTTCGGTCGTCTCGACGACTTCTTCTGTTTGAGTAGCAGGCTCCTCTGCTTTCTCATTTGTAGAAGGGGTGTTTTCACTGGTACAACCGGCCATCAGCAGGATGGCCAAAGGGAAGGCTAAGTAGGTAAATTTCATTTTGTTCTCCTTATAGCATGTATATATGTAGATGAGTCAATACGATCTATGTTCAATTATATCCTCCGCATGTTTACGATGCGCCAATCCTTCACGTTTTGTTCGTCCATATGTTGAGTGACGCGTTCAATCATTCCAAATCGTTCGCGCTGACAAAAGTTGTAGGCTTCTTCCGGTAATGGCAGTTCTACCTCAATTGTGACTTTCACTTTTTTTCTTCGTTTGTTGAATCGACTTAGCAAATGATGTTCTAGCTTCGTGATGAACGCGTCGTCGCCAACACCCTCTTCTGACTTCAGTACGCCGGTTATCTCAGTACTGATTCCATCAAGGTGGTGTTTGATTTCAAACGGTGTCGCATCCAAGTACTCGCAAAGGTGATCAAAGCGTAGTATCTCTGTACTGTGATATTGCTGGATCCATTCTTGAAGTCGCATAAGGAGAACCCCTTTTTAGTTCAAGTGTACCTCGTAGGGTTGTAATAAACAGTGACGAAGTCGTGTACAGCGTGTGTAAGGTGCCGCACATGAGACCTGTTCGATTTCATATTCTGTCCTTCCTTAAAAACGGACTTTGTTCCGGATCTTCATCTCTTCCAACTTTGCCTTTTTCACATCAGGATCAGTGGTGAACCTATAGCTGCTTCCCTCATGGATCCAGGTCTCATCAAGAATGATGCCATTCATAATGTGACGATACGGCATTGCGGTGCATAACGTGTATCCCTTCAGATAGTGTGTAGCTTCCTGAATGGAGACACACTCCTTTAATTCTACCCCGTCTTTAAAAATCAGGACCGGTTTATTCGTCTTGTTTATTGCGATTGGTTTTCGTAAATCCATTTCTCTCACTCCTCCTATCAATTACACCTTGCCTATTTATGTATACGGTCAACCACAGGAATAAGAAGCTATTTAACAAATACCGGATTATAATAAAGGTGTGTTGGATAATTTTACAATAATTATAAAGTGGAGTGATAGAAGATGAATAAATTGATCAAGATTGGGAGTGCCGTTCTATTTAGTGGAGCGCTATTGGTGTCGCCATACGGGGAAGCATCAGCCGCTGCGAGCATCAAAGTCCATTACATCGATGTCGGGCAAGGGGACGCCATCTACATCAAGATGCCAAGCGGTGAGGACGTCATCATTGACGGTGGGAACAAAGGTAAAGGGGATGCCATCGTCGCCTATCTCAAAAAACAAAAAGTCGACGATATCGAAGTATTGATCTCGACGCATCCGGATGCGGATCATATCGGTGGATTGGACGAAATTTTAGATGCCTACCGTGTCGAGAACGTCTACGCACCAAAAGTGAAACACACAACCCAAGCCTACAAAGACTTCCTTCAAGCCGTGAAACGGGAAGGGAAGACCATCAAAACGGCACAGGCTGGCGTGAAACTGCCGATCAAAGGTGTCAGTGCGAAGTTTGTGGGTCCGGTCAAATCCTACTCGAACAGTGACTTGAACAACTGGAGTGCAGTCCTTCATGTCACGTACAAGAAGAACACGTTCTTGTTCACAGGGGACGCGGAACACGTTTCTGAGAAGGACATGATGGCCAAGAAGCAGACGCTCCGTGCAGATGTCTTGAAGGTGGGGCATCACGGTGCCAAGACGTCGACGAGCAGCACGTTCCTGAATACGGTCAAACCGAAGCATGCCGTCATCAGTGTCGGGAAGAACAACTACGGGCACCCGACGTCCGAAGTGGTGACGAACTTAAAACGCCAAAAAGCGAACACGCTTCGTACAGACAAAAATGGCACGATCATTATCACAGGAAACGGCTCGAGTTACGCCGTGAAGAAATCAAAATGAAGCGACGCAGAGGGATCATCGACCGGTTTGAAGGAGATCTGGCTGTCGTCGAATTCGGAGAAGTGATGGAGGATATTCCAAAGTCACGACTTCCAGACACGGTTCAACCTGGTGACGTGCTTTGGTTTTATGAAGATGGGAAAGTTGAAGTGGACGCCAAGGAACGCAAACGATTATCGAGTGATATCGATGAGTTGATGGATGAGCTTTGGGAAGATTAAAAACGAGTATCAATTATTCATGATTGTATTATTAAAACTTACAAATCAGTATTTTTTAATAAAGACAAATCGGCAAATAATTTTTATCTAAATATAAAGCTCGATTGACATTGAATAAAAACTGATATAAAGTCAACAGCATAATATTCACTAGGAGGATTGTTAAGAATGATGCACGCCGGGAGATTACGCCACCACACTTTGAACAATGGCTAATTGAATATGTTCAAAGGCTCTGTTTTCATAAAACAGAGTAAATGGGAGTAGTCTGCACATTTTTATCAATCTTTGACGAAGAAACCACACACTTACAAACATAGCAGATTTACAACTCTTTTTGTCGTGTCCTTTTATTTTTGATAATGGACGCTTCTTGGTTGTAGCTCATTTACTCTTGATCACAGACACCATTTTGTCTGTGATTTTTTTATGACTTCATTTAGTTAAGTCTAATTAGAAAAGATTGAAATGAAAAAGTATTAAAAATGCATACATTTCACTTGCTTATCGCACAACATAAAAATTGGAGGAACAAATCATGAACGAATTTAAACGGCTTGCAAAAAATAAAGGATTAGATGTGTTAGAGAATAGCATTGTGGTAAATGAATCGGGTGTTGATTTTCAAGTTGCTTATGCAAAAGATACGCTTGGTAGCAAGTGGATACTAAGAATTCCTCGAAGATTAGATTCGATGAGGAGCGCCTTGAAAGAAAAGGGGGCACTAGAAATTATGGAAGAACATGTGAGTTTTCAAGTTCCAAATTGGTCAATTTTTGATGATGAACTAATTGCGTATAAGCAATTAGATGGTGTTCCGGTTGCAACAATTGATGTAGAGCAACAAGATTACATTTGGAGTTTTGACAAAGAGAATACACCACAATCTTACTATCAGTCATTAGGTAAAGTGTTGGCAGAACTACACACATTACCACATCGACACTTCAAAGAAATCGGTATCAAAACTCTATATGCTAGAGATTTAAACAGTTCAATGAAGATACGGATGGAGAAGGTGAGACAGAAGTATCATGTGAATTCAGAGCTATGGGAGCGTTGGCAAGAATGGTTGGCGAATGATTCGCTATGGCCATCGCATGTAGGTGTAAGCCACGGGGATTTACACCCTGGCCACATACTAATAAATAAGAATTTTGAGGTCTCTGGTTTGATAGATTGGACAGAAATTAGTATTGCGGACACATCTGTGGATTTTCTATCACATCTATTACTGTTTGGTAAGGATGGTTTGACAAAGTTACTCGATGCTTACGACAATGCAGGCGGAAGAACATGGTCAAGAATGGATGAGCATATAATTGAGTTGTTAACAACCAGCGCAATAACTGTAGCTGAATTCGCAGAGATATCTGACCTACAAGATATGCGTGAAACAGCTGCTCATATGCTTACACAAAATGTATGAGGTAAAAGCAATGGCAGCGCTCTGAAATTGAAAAGGGTATGAATTTTAAAATCATCATACCCACGAATGTCACCAGAGTCTTTCGATGTTAAACAATGAAATTCTTGAAAGGGACTTTTGTTCTTCATCTAACAACACGTCATGCCAGTGATTTTCAAGCGATTTCAGGACCGGTCTCTCCAAACGATTGGTTTTTTCAAGATGGTGTAAAGGATGTACGGCACTTTCCGGGACGAAGTGACCACTGACCAATGGTTGATTCGGTAATGCGATTGTATAAGCCACAAGCTGATCTTCACTGAAGTCATGATTATTGGCGATGCCGAACTGCTGAAACCCGAGACCCATACCATGAATATACATGAGCGGCTCATCGACGCGATCCACCTTCAGGTTCGTCTCGAGGGCCGCTTTTGCGTTCAGATAGGGCTCCACCTCCTCGGGGAACACACTTTGTACGGCATGCACCCGTTCATAAAGACTGAGGTCAGCGTCTTTCCATCCCATTGGCCGCTCCAGCTGTTCAAGGTAATCAAGAGGGCTCTGCTCTTTCTCCTGTTGCAAGGTGTTCACCTTTTCTAAGTGTGTCTCGATATGTTCGAGGAAGCCTGCGGACGTCTGGTGGACCTCCTGCAACAATTTTTCCTTGTCGAGGAGTTCCTTGTCTTTCGTCCAACCGGCCAGATAGGAGAGCGAGAAGTCGTCCGTCGAGAACCCGAGTTGATGTGAGACGACATAGGCGACCATCTCGGCTTGGAACTCCTTCTCGGGTGCCGTGAGCGGTTGATCGCGTTCAAAATTCCGCTCCTGATTGTGTAGCTCCGCATGGGCAAGCTCGTGGATCAGGACGCTGATGTCCTCGATAGATGAGTTCCGCGGGTTCAAGGCAATCGCATGTAGCTCCGGATAGTAACAGCCCTTCGCCGTTCCGATCTCGTCGAGCGGTTCATCCAACAGCGTCACATTCCGGGCATCCGCGAGCGTCGTCAAGGCGTCACGGATGTCTTGTTCGTTCTCCATCCCGCCGTCCCGGTGATACCGTTTGAAGATGTCCGAGACCTCGATTCCTTTCTCGCGTGCGTCGGTCTGCGTGTACTCGAACACGTGACCGATCTTGAAGTACATCATCTTGCGTGACGGGATGCGTCCTTGTTTCACGCCGTCCTTGATTGGCTTCGGTGCCTTGCTGAGCGGTACCCATTCATCTTTGTGCAAGACATACGTCACCGGGTTCGGGACAAATACTTTGATGCCACGCTCACCTTTTTGGACCTGTGCGCCTTGCTTTTCCCAGAACGGGTAAGAGCCGACCGCGACCGCGCCGGGGAATTGGGACTCGATCAAAATTGCGTTCCGCATCGAGTATTGATGAAACTTGCCGAGGAACTGTAGATGTTCCCGGATTTTTTCCGGACTCTCGAAGTAGCTGTCGATCTGTTTTCCCATCTGTTCGGTCAAGGCCTCGAGCTCGGCCTTCCGTTCTTCGTTCGTCTTCATCTTGGCCATCGTGTCAGACTCCTTCCTTCAACAAGTCGGTGACAGATTCATCACTATCCGCAAATTCGTCCAGTTCACGCTCGAGTTGTGGCGACGTTTCCGGTATGTCGAGTAACAGCTGTGTCCGCTCGAAATTGACGGGAAGCAAGACGATCTCGTCTTGCGCGACGGCGGTCAAAAGTTGGTGCTCGGAAACGGACACCGGCATGTCGTATCGCTTTCCATAGATGAGGACCGTGACGGTATCCGGTTGAAGCGTCAACAGTTGTCCCATCGTGAAGGGACGGTCAAGTGGTCGCATAAGATTCATCCTCTCTCAACAGTTAATGTGTCCTTCTTCTGTTTTTGGTGTTCGATGCGCTCCTGGACGATGCGTTCCGCCGTCGCGAGAAACGTCGGCTTGAATTGATCCGTCGTCATGATGTCCTCGATGCCCTCGGTCTGCATCAGCGCCTGCAGAAGCTCTGTCAGGATCTGCCCGTGGCGATCGGAACGGTTCGCGGCGAGTCGGATCCGCTCGAGTTCCGTCGACACCTGCTTGTTCATTAACTCCTCGATATGACTTGTAACCTGCGTGCTGATCGAGCGGGTGAGGAACTGCATGTCCCACTTCCCGTCAGCCAGTTGTTTATGCTCGTCTGCGATATGGTCGATGACCTGACCGAGATGGCCGAAGCGTTTGTCGTCGGCGAACTCTTCTAAATACGCGACCGTCTCCGGCTTTAATCGGAGACGGATCTGTCTCAACTCTTCCATCGTCCTCCCTCACTTTCCATATTCGATGTCCCGTTCCAGCTGTTCGAAAGCTCGTTGGTTCTTCAAATGTTCGAATTCGTCATTCATGTGCCGCTCGATACGGTAGATTGATTCGTTGAATATCTTTTGTTGGTTGAACGCGCGTCGGACCGGATGTTTAGGGGCTTCAATTTTTTCAAGTGTCATTTGTTCCTTTGACAAGTCTCGCATCTCAGCGAGGATGGCATTCCCCATCCGGGTGTAGAGATCCTGTCGCTTCGTCGTCCGGTAATGCTCGGCCTTCTCCGTGTCGCCGTAGCTGCGATGATGGAACGCTACCTCCTGTTCGAGCCGCTCGTTGAAGGCTTGGAACTCTGATTTGAAGTGAATGGCGATATAGCGGTCGGTCAGATGATCGAGCGATTCACGGAGCGGCTGCATCCCGTTCATGTTGTAGCGCCACTGTCGTTTGTCTTCCGGCAACCGCTCATAGATGTCCTTGAACTGACGGACGAGCTCCGGATGCAGGACACGGTTCGGGAGCGTTTGGATCTTCCGGTTCCGTTTATGGGCGATCAGTTCGTCTCTTATGAACGCGTTCAGTTTCTCCTGTTCTTTCGTCCGGTCAGCGAGGGAATGGATGACCTTCGACTTCATCAGCTCGATTGATTTCGGTTTGCGTTTGCCGCGCTCGCGTATATGGCTCGTCTCGACGATGGCGACATGCACGTGGATGTTGTCGGTGTTGTAATGCACGGCACCGGTCCAGTAGGCATGAACCATCTTTTCTTTTTGGAGCATTGCCTCGACCGCGTTCCGTGTCGCCTGGATCAACCGTTTCTCGTCGACGAGGTCATCGTGGAGCACACCGGTCTCGCGTAGCCAGGTGTTATCGAATGAGATGACGTCCTGCCAGAGGATGCTCCCGTTCTCTTGCGCTTGCTTGAAGATGTCACGGACGGCGCGACGTTTTTCGTAATTCAACCGGTCGTCCTCGCGTGTAAACAGACCGCTCGACTTCGTCTCGTCTTCCATATAGTCGTGATACGTCTCGAACTGTTCGCGGCTGTCTTTCGCATCCGGTCGATTGATGTAGTCGAGGTATGTCGTGTACTGCCGCGATTTCTTTTTTGTACTAGGCACCTTGAACTTCGACTTGATGACGACACCGGGTGTCTCACGCATCCTGCATCACCTCACTCAACAAACGGGTCACCTGGGCGAGCTCGTCCGCACTCCGTTTCAAGTGGAGCGTGTTCGCCTCGAGCTGTCGTTCGAGCCGCTCGACTTGCGTCGATTGGATGCCGTTCGCGCACCAGGAGGCGAGCAGTTCTTTCAAATATTGTTGCCGGGAGCGATTATGTTCCTTCGCCCACTCATCGATTTGCTTCACGATGACGGGGTCGATGTCGCGGAGTAACAGATCCATCTGCCTGACCACCTTTCTAGAGGCTATATTTTGCCGACGTCCGAAAAGTTCGTTCAAAGAGCATAAGGGGAAACTGCTATCACTTGTCGTGATAGCCCAGGCAGAGCCTGGGGTTTCCGTGATATCACCAAAAGTCCGAAAATGGCACGAAATGTGCCAGTAAAATCAGCGATTTGGCACGAAATGTGCCACTTAAATCGACAGTTCCCGGAGCCGAACGCGCAACTTGTCGTGCTTTTCTTCGAGCGCTACGACCGACTGTTCGAGCTTCTCGAGTTCCAGGTTGAGCTCATCACGTTTTCGGCCAAGATCGAAAATTTCGTTCTCTTGTTCGACCTGTTCGTCGAGCGAGAGGTAGGGGAGTTCGTCTTCAAGCTCCTCTTTGTCACGGTCGAGTCGCTTGATTTGTTGTCGCTGCGCCTCGACTGACTGTTGTGCTTTTTCTAATTGTTGCTCTGTCTCCGTGAGCTCGTCCTTGACGAATAATCTCGTGAAAGTTGTCTCGTCAGATGAACTGTGGTTGGCTTGTTCGATGGTACGACGGTCGGCATAGAGGGATGTCAAAAGACGGTCCTCTCGTTCCTCAGGTGTCAGTTCATCGAATGAGTGTGACTCATCCAATCCGTAGATCCGGATGGCGAGTTGGTCGAAGTCGTTCGGTATATCCTCCAATTCGAGCACGTATTGGTCGTTCCGTTCGTACAGCAACACAACTTCCTTTTCGGAATCCGGACGTGCCTTATAGACATAGCGGAAGAGATGATCGTTTGTGTTATTCGGTGTCTCATCGAGCGAGAGTCGGATGCGCATTGTCTTCGTCTCCGTATCGTAACTAGACGCGTGGAGCGTCACGGTCTCCCCGTTCGAGAGTCGGATTGCCTCGTTGATCGGCGTCTCATTGACCGGTGCCTCCTCGGCGAAGAAGAACGACGAGGTACCGAAGAAGAGGAAGCCGACGATAAAGAATACGCCGAGTACGAGGTAGAACCGGGAGACGTTCTGGGTGAGACGCCGTCGTGTTTGTCGTCGCATCTAGATTCCTCCTTCCGGTGTCAGATCTTCCATCTCTGTGACGACCAAACGTCCGTCGATGGACTCGAACGTCAGGGCCAACAGTTCTTGCGCCGTCTCTTCATAACCCGTCTCGGTGATCAACAGGTCTTGTTCGAACCGGACGAGGCAATCTATTCCGGAGACAGAAGGGAACACCTCGATGTCGCGGACGGTCGTCTCGAACGTGCCGACATCACTGCCGTCAGCGGCGAAGAGCGTGGCCGCGAGTTCCTCCGACATGACGTCCTTCGCCTGTCGTTTCTGGGTCGTGTAACTGTCCTTCGTGATGGTGAAGGCGTACTCGATGAAGCGCGTCGCGCGTGTCGTCAGCTCTTCCATTCGTTCCGTCTCCGTCGAAGCGACGACTTGTTCGGTGTCCGCTGACGTATCCTCGGAGGTTGCCGATTCAAGGGAAGTGACGCTCTCATGTTTCGTCTCACTCGTGTCTGAAGTACTCGTGACAGCCGTCACTTGTTGATAGAAAAAGACGTTCGCCGCGAGTGAAATAAGAAGCAGTACCCCGAACAGATACGCGAGGTGACGTGCGGTGAAGTTCATTCTTCCTCCTCCTTTCCATACATGCATGACTTAGAAACCGAAGACCGGGGCGGGATCGATATGACCGGACCATTCAGCCGTCTTGATCTCGAAATGCAGATGGTTCCCGCTCGATCGGCCGGTCGTGCCGCAGTACCCGAGCGCCTGACCGGCTTTGATCTGTTGTCCGGTCTTGACGCCGAGACGACTCAGGTGCGCATACGCCGTGATGTAGTTGTCGTGCCGGATCTGGACGAGATTGCCGTACGGTCCGCGGTTCCCGCTATAGATGACGGTGCCGCTTTTGACTGCGTGGATTGTATCGGACGGGGTGCAACTGAAGTCGATACCAGTGTGGTTATCCCGTTGTCCGAAGACGACGCGCCAGCCGAAACGCGATGTCACGTTGAGCGGGATGGCGAGCGGGGAACGTAACCCCGACAATAGCTCTTTCGTGATGACACCGTCGGCGACGGCGACCGGCGCAAGATATTTCAACACTGCGTCGACGTATTCGATGTCCCCATAACAGGCGCCGTGCTGGACCGCGCTCGGGCGATGACAACGGTAGATACCGGTGTGTTTTACGCGTTGGTACATCATCTGGGAGAACGAGATGGCGAGTTCTTTCGAATAGCGTCCGCCGTTCTCCTGGACATAATCGATGAAGCCGCCGCCGAAGTTGTAACTCTGTAACGTGAGCTGCACGTCGCGGTTCGCCCGTTCGAAGACGGATGCGAAATGCTTGATGCCGTAGGCGATGCTCTCCTCGGGGGAGGTGATGCACCCAATCCGTCCACACTTCGATTCGCTCGCCTGCATCGGGTCGTTCCCGCGTCCACCGCTCTCCTGCATCATGAGCGCGAGCACGAGATTCGTCTGTTCGGCCAGTCCGTGCTTCGACAGTTCCGATTCGACCAAGCTCCGATATTGAAGCACTTGGTCGCTCACCTGTAGACCTCCTGCCGTATCGAACGGGACGTCGGTCGGTTGTTCGTTCTGGACACCTGTGAGCGTGTCGAGGATGCCGACGATGAGAATGACCAGGAACAAGACGAGTGCCGCGATGCCAAGTAGGATGAGCCGCCACTTGAGCGTCGCGAGCTGCCATTTCGCTGTGACGGCGAAGCGGGCCGTCCGTTTCGCGGTTGCCCACATCAGGCACCTCCACCGAACAGGGCGAGTTCTTCTGGCGCGACATCGACGTCAAAGATGAGGTTCTGTACGCCTGAGATGCTGAGGACGACACGCCCCGTCTCGAGCGAGGGGATGATCCGCATCTCGGAATTCGAGAGTTGGCCATCAAACACCGTCTGGATGATCGGGATGCTCTCTGCGTCTTGTTCGCCGATGATCTTGTACTGCGTCAACTGAAAGAGCGACTTGACGTTCTCGGCATTCTCGGATTTTGATCCGGCCGGCACGAAGTCGGTGATCAAGTGCGATACGAAGAAGATGCCGCCGAAATATTTGCGCGCTTCGCGCATGCAGCGTTGCAGATACAGGATGGCCGGTTGCGCGATGTCGCGCGTGTTGATCAAGTGGTGCGCTTCGTCGATGACGATGAGGTACTTGCATGCCTCTTCGGTCCGGAGCACGCCCTGGTTATAGGCTTTCAGTTGACTCGAGCCGTTGGCGATCATCCCGTCCCACAGCATATTCATCAGTGAGAACACCTGCGCCTGGAACACCTCGTCCCGCAGACTCGTCAGGTTTCGGAGCGGGAACGACACGATGAGCTCCTCGTCGAACCGGTCGATCGAGGAGTGCCCGTCGAAGATGTTGCCGTAGTTATGAACGAGGTTCGTGACGGCGAGCTCGATGTTCTCGAGACGTCGCACCCGGTTCGGACTGATCGCTTCTTTGATCGAGGTGCGTGTGTCGTCCGTGTAGAGCTCACGACGCACGAGTTTCAAGAAATCGGAGAACGTCGGGTATTGGTTCGCCGGATGCGTCGTGATCGGCAGTTCGCCCTGTTCGTCCCAGAGTCCGTGCCGGACGTACAGGTCCCGAAGTAGGATCTCGAACTCGTTCGTCTCTTCCTGTGTCGCCGCCGGGTTGATGTAGTGGTAAAACACGGCCATCTTCGACAGATGCTGCATGAACGAGAGTGCCTCGTTGGCGCTGCCGTCGTTGTTCGTCACTGTTTTATAGACATGGAGCGGGTTGATGAGCCCGGCCGACCCGTCGAGCGCGATCTCTTTCCCGCCGAGCTGGCGCACGAGGTCGGAGAACTCGCCCGTGACGTCGAGGATGCGTATTTTGTTGCCCTTGATCGCCTGGTCGAGAACGGTTTTCTTAAGGAGCGTCGACTTGCCGGACCCCATCTTGCCGATCATGAGCGCGTTATAGAATTTTCGCTGTTTGTCCTTATGGAACAGGTCGAAGATGACGCTGCCGTTCGTGTCGGTCGTCCCGTAATATGTTCCGGTCGCATCCTGGAGCGATGTGAAATGGAACGGATAGCCGCCGGCGATGGAGAGGGAAGGGATCTCTTTCCCACGGCGCCGATTCGGGAGCCTTTGTTGCTGGTCATAGCTCGTGAAGAGGCTCTGCCACTCCCATTCCTGTTCGTTCAGGAAAATCGTCGAGCGGAAGTTCCGGGCCTCGAGTTCTTCCATCACCTCCTGTACTTTCACCTCGAGCGCGTCGAGCGTCTTCGCCTTCACATAGAGGCGGAGATGCAGATACTTCATCGTCTCGCCTTGGGTGATCTGTTCGTAGAGTTCGTTCAGTTCCTTATACGTCTCCCGGGCATCGATGCGGTCGATGTTGTCCTTCGCGTTCTCGAAGCGTGTGTTCTGTTCAGCCATCGATTTGTTGATGGTCTGGATGATTTCACGCTTGTCGGCCGTCCCGATGTCGAGCGTCGTCAAGACGCCAGGCATGTTCAGGATGGGTTCGAGCCAGTAATCATAGACGAGCGACTGATATTTATAGACATGGAGGCATGACAGATAGCCATCCCCGAGCCGGACGAAGTTGGCGTCGAACTTAATGCCGCCCTGCGGCTGGATCTTGGCGATGACGTCGGGATTGTAGCCTTTCTCGACCTTGACGGTCTCCGGGTCCTGGTGTCTGGACAATTTGTCACGCAGGCGCTGCCACATGCGCGTCACTCCTTTCTTCAGGCGTCGAGTTGTGGTTTCGTGTTCGGGTTGTTCAGCTGATAGAGCACATGCACCTTCTGATCGAGCGTCAGCTCGCGCATCGGGTTCGAGCGGCGGAGCAGTTTATAGAGGTGTGTCTTCCGCTCGCGCAATGTCCGCTCGTCGTCGGCATAAAAAAAGAGGAGATAATCGCGATTGGTGCGATGCTCCTCGAGGTATTCGAGCTCCTGCTTTTTTTTGAGTAGAAAAGGCAGGTAGGCCGGTGTCTGATTTTGTCGAATCTGTCGTTCGATGCTGATTTTCTGCCGCTCGAGACTGAGTGGTGTGTTCAGTGGCACGACCTTGAGTGGATGCGTGTACGCCTGCAAAAGATAGGCGAGCGAGAACACGTCATGGTCCTTTTCTTCCTCGTTCAACGAATAGATGTCCTTCGAGGTGAGCTGGACCATGTCAAGATACGTCCCATCCCGCATCTCGAATGCATCATTCCCGGTGATGTCGACGATCGGCATCAGTGCGGCGACCGTCGGTTTGACGACGACTTTGTCTTTGACCTTCCGTCTCTCGACGACGTCCTGTTCGTCGAGCCAGGTGCCTGTGCATCTCGGTTCCTTTAGCGTGTCTTCGATGAACGCCATCTCAATCACGTCCTTTTCTCTGCGCATCGAGCGCGAGATAGGTGTCTTTCCGTTTGATGAATGCGTAATAGAGCGCGTGGACCATCCGCTTCTGCGGGTTCGTCACCGGCCGGAGTACCATGAACAGCCCGAAGACGACGAGGAAGACCGTGAACGGAATGTGTAGCACCGACGGGATGAACGGGAGCGTCACGAGCCGGAGCACGATGAGCCCGACGAGGAACAGGAAGTCGTGCAAATAGAGCATCTTGTTGATCTTCAGTTCGGTCGTGACCTCGTTCGGGATCCGGTATTTGCGCATGGGTCATCACTCCTTCTTCTCAATATGGTCAGGACGCGGTGGTGAGGTCGGATAGATTCGTCGCGTCTCTTCCTGGTGCTGGCTATGACGGTGTGTCTGATTCTCACGTACCTGTTCGATGACCTCGGTCTCTACATCAATCACGGTGTCCTGATGGATAGTTCGTCTAGCGTGTCCTTGACGTTTCTCTGATACCGTGTCATTTGAATCCGGCGCAGATGACGAAGACGAAGATGAGCCGTTTGAACGTGGTACGTCATGGTGTGTCGGTGACGTCTGGGCTTCTCCGGCTACCGATTCGCTTTGACGATTGTCGGGTCCGGATGCGGTATCGATAGAACGAGTGATCGGTTCGATAGGCGACGAACTAGGGATTGGAGAATGACCAGAGCTTGAATGGTCGTGAATCGAGTCCGGTCTTTGCGTCTCGGATGACGTCGTTCGATGGTCGGGCCCACGTTCGGTATTTGATTCAGGGTTCGTCGCATGGATCGATTCGGGAGACGTGCGGCCCGATGCTTCCTTCCCGTGTGGAGAACCTTGCGTTTCCAGTTCTGATTCTTTACCACTGATTGGTTGCGCAACGTCCTTCGGATTTGTCGGTTTCTCTTGGTCGGTCTGCGTGCGACTGGCGGTTTGATTCGCCTGGTCGAACTCATTCGAATCAATCTGTCGCTCATTGTCCATCCTTTGTGGAGCTTGGCTCGCCGCACTAAGCGGTGAACCATTCTGAAGAACGGAGTTTGAATCCATCCGTGTCGTCGCGGCCTCATGGAGCGATGGCATCTTTGGTGTGCCTTGTGTGGCACGCGCGACCTTCGAGACTGCGTGGGCACCTGCCGAAGTCACGCCTTTCCCAGCGGCATAGGCGCCGAGCGCAACACCCCAGCCCCGTTTGAGTCCGGCATCGATCCCAAACAGCCGCTCGACCATGTTCGGTCCATCAATCAAGGCGACCGAGAAGGCGATGAGGGCAATCAGGTAGGCGAACCCGTCCAACGTCTCTGCGAGATAGGCGGTCCCGATCGTGTACAGTTTGATCGAAACGAAGATCAGGATAATCACGAGGAACGTGTTCAAAATGCTTTGGATGACCTTCTTCGTCTTTTGGCCACTGTGCAGGTCGGCCGGTGCGACGATAATCGCCAGGACATAGTTGAAAGCAAGCTCGAACGAGAGACGCGCCAGTTTATAAGCAATGGAAAACAGCGTGAAGCCCATGATCCCGAGCGTCACGAAGATGGTCAACCAGTTCGGCTGATAGCGGTAGTAATACTGGTTGTTCCACTCGACGCCACCTTGGTCGAGTTTACCGAGACTTGTCTCTTTTCCGTTCCATAGAATGTAGGACTCGGCCAATTTGTTTCCGGTTGCCGATAAGTCATAGTTGTTCTTGTCGAAAATCTCATTGATTCGGATATTATCAATCAACTCAGTCGGAATGGCATTTAATGATTCTCCTGTAGTAGCATCAAAGTTCTTCGAATCGTGCTCAATCAAATCATGTACATTCCGTTTTAAGATACTCTCAGATAATGAAGCTTCTCTGTCGTAAAGCGAATCTGTTCCGATTTCTGCGATTGCTTCATCAGAGAACTCCTGAATTCGGCTCATAGTTGGTGAAAGTAAACCTAAGATCAATAGTGTGATGAACAGGTTGATCAAAAAACTCTCACGTTCAAATTTCTTTTGGAAAATCAACAAGTACCCAGTAAACAAGAAACTTCCTGCTAAAAGAACATACAAAAAAGGTTGAATCGTAAGAACGAATTCAACCACTTGGTCATTATTGAAAAATGTATTGGTTAATAGGATTTGATCCGTGATTGATTCAAGGCCGTCAATCAAGACTGATAGTCCTCTGACAAGAATCCAACCCATTGAGCGCAGTGCATCATTGACCATACTACTTATTTGGAGTACATCTTCGTATTCCTGTAATTTGGTGATTAAATCGGAATCAGCCATTGAAAGACCCCCAATCTACTGAGTCCTAGTAAAGAAGTCCGCTAACTGTTGTTCGTAATTGTCCGCCGTTAACATTCCAACATTGATTTCATCTGTGACGTTTCCATCTTGAATAGAGTATAAAACGGCACCTTTTAGTTCGTCAGTGTATTCAAAGTTACCACGATCGACAAGTGTCTCTCCATCTGGCTGAAACGTATTATAGAGCGTGACTTGTTGGTTCTCTTCGTTCGCTACCTCTTTTACGAATTCAACGAACTCTTCGAATTCACCATCTTCTTCTTTTACAATCAGCAAATAATCATCCTCTTCGGCTGTCATGACCTTCTCAACGTGTTCAATATCACGTTGAACCAAAGACTCATTGGAATTTGAGCAAGCTCCAAGTAAAAACAAGCTGATTCCTAAAGTACCCGCAAGTAGTTTCCTCATAACGTTTACCCCTCCGTCAGACGATTTTCCCCTTCAATAGATCCGCGACTTTCAGGTTGACGCGGAAGTCGAACTTATCTATTAGTGTAACAGTTTTCGGGGTGTCTGAGGTGTCGTCCTGATAGACGGTCAGAAAGCCATCGGTCGTCTGGATATTGAGTACGTCGCCCCGTTCGAGGCGGACGCGTTGCGTCTCGATGATTCTTGCAACGACACGCAATTCGTTCTGAATTCGCTTCTCTCTCGCACTCTCGGCCATGGGTTCGGCCTCCTCTCTACGGTGTACCTTGCTTCAGTTTCTCGAGTCGCTTCGCGATCATCGTGCTCAAAAAGCTCTTCTGGCTGTCGGTGACGTCGTAAACTCCTAGGTTCAGGTTCGTCTCGAACTCGGGGAGGGACATCCCGCCGATATCATGTCCTTCGAACATCGAGCGGAGGATGCTGTCCTGAAGCACGTCCCGTACCGTCAAAGACTTGTCTTCCTGAATCGATGACGTGTTCGCTTCCGTCTCGTCTTCTTTCTGCGTAAAGCGGATACGGATCTGTTCAAAGTCGAGACCGGCGTGGCGGCAGGGGATGTCGATGTCATGCAGGGAGCGGTCTGTGTCGAAGTCGTCCGCCAGGTATTCGTAGCGGTACTTCATCGCCGTCTTGCCGGTTAAGAAAATCGGATACGACTGGATACGCCGTTTCTTCGTATCCTGACGCTTGATGACACGGATGATGAGCAACTCACCTTCTTTGAGTCCCATGACTTCGGTCGCCGTCATGAGCCGACGGCCGTCCACGTTCTCCGTCTTCGATTTTTTGAGCGAGAACGTCTGCCCGGACCGCGATTTCGTGACGATGGTCGCCTCACCGAGCTTCTTCGAGATCAGTTCGGCGGTCGACTCGTCCGCGGTCAACAGATAGTGTGTGTTCCCACAGTTGCCGTCAATCGTCTTCCAATCCTCTCCGTATAGGTTCTCGAGTTGGGAGTAGGCCTGGATGACGAGGTTGAAGCGCATGTTCCGGCCGAGACAGACTGTGATGATATTGGCCATGCCTTCGATCGGCGGCATGTTGCCGAACTCATCGAGTAAGAAGACTACTTGACGCTCGCATTTACCCTGTTTCGTCTGCGAGGCGACCCGGGCGAGCGCCGTGTACACCTGTTTGATGTAGAGCGAGGCGATGACGTTGAATGTCGGGTCATAGTCCGGTACGATGAGGAACACCGCCACGGGACGGAGCTGGTACATCACTTCACGGATCTGTATCGTCCCGTCGACTGCGTAGTGGAACCGTCCACTCTCCGCGTCACGCGCTTCCAGCTGGATCGTCGCAGTGCTTGAGTCGGTTGAGATTTGAACGATGTCCCCGATTTGGAGTGGTGACGTATGGTAGACGATGAAGCTGCCGTCGTCGTCCGTCGTGAGCGCATGGGTCGTCCCGTCGGGGAATCTGACCGTGAGCCGTGTCAAAGGCTCGCTCCGTCCGCTGATCCAGCGGTTGAATCCGATGCGTCGCATGTCGAGTGAGTTCATCGACGTCAGCTTCCCGGTCCCGTTCAACGTGAAGATCCCAAGTTTCGCGTTCGTATTGGCCAGGATGCTCGCCCGCGTCTGCCCACCGGAGAAATGGAGCGTCGCGAATTGGAGCCGGGCCGGGTGGTTCTCCGGGAACCGCTGAAAGAACTCGTCGAGTGCCGAAATCTCCTGCCCTTGTCGCGTCACCACCGTCCGTGATCCTAAATCCGAGAGCATGAGTGCGACGTTGTACATGTTGATCTTCTCCGGTGTGTCCTTCGCCTCTTCACAGAGCCCGAGGATGAGCGCCGTACACAGGTCGATTGACGAGTTGGCCCAGAACGGGTCCCGTGCCTTCGGATCATGGTACAACATGAACGCGACCGAGCGCGCATACTGTTGGGCGAGCGAATAGTTCTCCTCGAGAAATGCGTCGATCGTCAGTTGCAACAGGTTGTACGACATCGATTGGAGCGGGTTCATCAGGTTCAACACTTCGACCTGATAACCGCGTTGCTCGAGCGTCTCCTTCGAGGCGGCGAAGAGCTCACCTTTCGGGTCGTTGATGATCAAACTCGCCTGGTCACGTGCCCGGCTGTATAGGTCGATCGTCGAGAAGACGAACGTCTCGCCCTTCCCGGATCGGGTCGTCCCGATGACGAGATTGTTGACGGGCGAGTCATCGATGAACAGCTCGTTCTTGATTCGTCCAACGGGAACGCCACCTAATCCGTCATACCGCTTCTTCCGGTCCGGGACGCGACGGTACTGTTGCTTCAGTTCATCGAACGAGGTGAAGCGGGCGCTCCCTTTCTGATTCTTCCGCAGGTCCCGGAAGTTCAACCATACCTTGCCGAACACGACCAGTCCGATGAACAAACTGAACGCGATCAGCCCGAGCAAGACAGTCGAAGATGGAAGACTCACCTCCAAGAACAAGGACAGTGAGAGCGTCGGAATCGCCGCTCCGGCCAACAGCCCGTCTTTTAATATCGGGGTCATGATTTGTCGAATGATGTTGTAGACCCCGTTCAGTAGATAAAAAATCCCGACCGGTAACACCGATAGGCAGAACAGGGCGGGGAAGATCAGACGTATCGGGAATCGTGGTGATAGAGATTGAGTTCTCAATTATTTCACCTACCTTAATCTGAGTAAAGAATCGTTTCTAGGTTAACTTCTTCTGCAGCGATAGCGGCTTGAATCTTCTCACGGGCCGAGGTGTCTTTGCTAGAAGTTTTCTTTAGTTTCTCGTTCAGTCCGTCGATCGTGGCCGTAATGTCTTGGTATTTATCGATCTTTACTTGTACGGCAGGGTCGTTTGTTTTGGACGCCCACTCATTCGCGGAGTCGATGTCCCCGAGGTAGAGATAGGCGGTCAC
>NZ_JACSJP010000009.1:0-5761 GCF_018617095.1 Exiguobacterium sp. s83
GACGAAGCTTGCGCTTCATTCAAAAATGGTAAAACTTATTTTTGCCTCATCGTTCAGTTTTCAAAGTTCGTCTGCCGCTCTTGGCGACTTAAATATCTTACCAAGTGGAGAACAAAAGGTCAACCACTTTTTAAAAATATTTTTTGTTTTCTTCGTCGCTTATCTCGGCGACGTCTATTAATATATCAGTAAAATAATAACCGCGCAACCCTTTTTGTTAAAAAGATTAGAGAAATATATAAAAACTTCATTTGTTCAACCAAAAAGATTTTTTTCTTTCATTATATAGGACTAAAAATAAAGAAGGCGCGCCATTGGCGTCGCCTTAAGAACGAAGAGACGATAACGAAACATTTCGCTTCTTTGCTTCTTTCAAATAGAAGAAGTAGAGAGCTTCCGCTTGCTTCACTTGAGCAGCTAGCTCTCCCGTGTCCTCTATGCTGACTTCAAGAATCCGACGTTTCGATTCAAACTTAGCCTTAGCTTCTAGCAACTCAGTCAGTAGTCGTTGATCATAATCATCTCTTAACGACTTACGAAACCATTTCATAGTTCTCTTCTACCTTCCATCGCCCGAGATAATGTCACTTCATCCGCATACTCCAAATCTCCACCGACTGGTAAACCATGGGCAAGACGCGTCACGCGAATTCCCGTCGGTTTGAGTAGTCTCGATAAATACATCGAAGTCGCTTCCCCTTCAATGTTCGGGTTGGTCGCTAAAATCACTTCTTGAATCGACTCGTTCTCTTGTAAACGTGTCAGCAAACTTGAAACATTAATATCCTCTGGACCAATCCCTTCCATTGGACTAATGGCTCCATGAAGAACATGATACTTCCCTCTGTACTCCCGCATCTTCTCCATAGCAATCACGTCTCTTGAGTCTTGAACCACACAAACTACCGTTTCATCCCGATGTGAGTCTTTGCAGATTGCACACGGGTCAATATCCGTGATGTGGCCACACACGGTACAATACTTTATGTCACGTTTCGCACTCACAAGAGATTTCGCGAACGTCAACACATCATCTTCTTCCATATCTAATACATGGAATGCTAAACGTACCGCAGTTTTCGGTCCAATCCCAGGTAACTTCGTAAAACTCTCAATCAATCGTCCAATGGCTTCAGGGTATTGCAACTCGCATCGATCCTTTCTTCACTTAAAAGCCTGGGAGGTTCATCCCTTGTGTGAAACGTCCCATCTTATCATTCACAAGCTGATCCGCTTGTTTCATTGCATCATTGATTGCTGCTAAGACGAGATCTTGTAACATATCCACATCGTCCGGATCGACAACGTCTTCCGCAATAATGACATCTAAGACTTCTTTATGACCGCTGACGACAACTTTCACCATGCCGCCTCCCGCAGTTCCTTCAACCGATAACTCTTTTAATTCCTCTTGAGCTTTCGCCATATCTTTTTGCATCTTTTGCATCTGTTTCATCATGTTGTTCATGTTTCCCATTCCACGCATTCAGAGCGCCTCCCTTATGTTTCCTCGATTTCAACGACATCGCCAAAACGTTCCATCGCCTGTGCGACTAGCGGATCCTCGGTTTCCGGCTCTTCGACTTGTTCCGTTCGTTCTGCCTGTTTTTGAAGGATGAACTCATTTTTTAGTTCATTCCAATCCGTCTCAAGCACCGCCATGATTTCGCGACGAATCCCCGTCACTTCGAATAACGCCTGTTCAATCACATCGCGCGTACGACCATTCGAACTCACTTGCTCATAGTGCCATGTCATTCCATCTTTAAATTGTACCAGTAAGGTGTCACTTGCACAAAGGACAGCTTCACTTTCATAGAAGAGAGCGAAAATCGGACCGTCTTGTATCCGAATATTCGTCATGATATCTCCCCAGCTGTCGCGAATCGCATTCAAATGCTGCCGTTCGGCCCGTTGCAAGAGTTGGCGAATCCGTTCTTTAGGCACCCGGATTTGTGCCCGTTTCGGAGCAGGCTTCGGCTTTTCTGCTTCTCCACCTGTCACGACAACACCATTCTTCTTCACTTCATTTAATTCACGGCTCAGTTCACGCACTTGATCTTGTAGTTGTGTCATTTGCTCACTAATTGTACGGCCTTGTTCCGCGATCCGGATGAATGTTAACTCCACCAACACTTTCGGATGGTTAGATAACCTCATCTGCTGTTGGCAATCATTGAGCTCTTCAATCACTTGGAACAATTCATCCGTTGAAGTCGCTTCGACGAACTGACGAAACTCGTCAGTCGGACGAGCACGTTCCAATAAGTCAGCTGCTTGTGGAGATGCTTTCAAGAGTAACGCATCCCGATGAACGAACACTAAATCTTCGATGAAACGTTTCAAGTCCTTCCCTTCACGTAACATCAATTCAAGCGTACTCAAAATGGCATTTAACTCTTTTCGCTGGAGACCATACGCCATGTCGAGCAACGTTTCATCCGTCACGGCACCCGTGACTTCTAACACCGCTTCTTCCGTCAACCGCCCATCACTGAATGCGAGCGCCTGATCAAGTAAGCTAAGGGCATCTCGCATCCCGCCATCGGCAGCACGTGCGATGAGTTTCAACGCTTCCGGATCGTAGTCATGGTCTTGGTCGTTCAAAATATAGGCCATCCGCGTTTGCAATTGACTCACTTCATGTCGTTTGACATCGAATCGCTGACAGCGGGAAATGATCGTGGCCGGAATTTTATGTGGTTCTGTTGTAGCCAAGATGAATATCGCATGTGCCGGTGGTTCCTCAAGCGTCTTTAACAACGCGTTGAATGCACCGGTCGATAACATATGCACTTCATCAATGATGTATACTTTGTAACGCCCTTGGGACGGCGGATATTTGACTTTGTCTCGAATCTCCCGAATTTCGTCAACTCCGTTGTTCGATGCGGCATCAATTTCAAACACGTCGGGACTTGTCCCTTCCGTGATGGTGATACACGTCGGACAGGTGTTACATGGTTCACGTGTCGGCGCACTTTCACAGTTGATTGCCTTGGCGATGATTTTCGCCAAACTCGTCTTCCCCGTTCCACGTGGGCCGGAAAATAGGTACGCATGTGACATCCGCTCCTCTAACAGAGCATTTTGAATCGTACGTGTGATATGGACTTGACCGACGACCTCTTGAAACGATTGAGGTCGATATACACGATATAACGCTTGATACGCCATGAGTTCGCCTCCTTCCCTACTGTTCTTCTCTATCTCATCATACAAAAAAATCTACAGCCCGGGGGCCATAGATTGAAGTTATAAAATAAATCTGCCGCGCACCGATTTCTGAAAGCACGTCAACATGCGTTACTCATGCAGTTTGCTCAGCCCAAGCACCCCTGCGGCACACGGTACGTCACCACTTAAGGCTGCTTCCTTCCGGACCTGACCTGGTTCATGGGTGACCGTTGCGCAGGACTCAGACGTCAACGCCACTTACATAAGGCAGACCACACCAGCGCACTCCCTCGAATCGGGATTCAGTCTCGCTACAGCGGATTGCGAGTGACAGGGCACCGCTACCTCCCCACCTAGCACGGCAAATGGGTAAATGAAATTAGGCACTACCTCGAGTGCTATTACATTATACTGTTTAATCGATTGGGTTGCAACCTCTCTGATTGAGTCGTTCTTGTTTCTTCCTTTCTCGAAGCGCTCGGAAGAAATCTGTCAGGAGCTGTCCACATTCTTCTGCTAAAACATTTTCTGTCACTTCGGCTTGGTGATTGAACCGCTCATCCTGCACCAAGTTCATCAACGTCCCACAACATCCACCTTTCGGGTCGTGGGCACCGAAAATGACACGTTTCACGCGAGACAACACGATTGCGCCCGCACACATCGGACACGGTTCAAGGGTAACGTATAGTTCGCAGTCTTCTAATCGCCAATTCCCTAGTGTCTCATTGGCCGTTTCAATCGCAATCAGCTCGGCGTGTGCTGCCGCCAATCGATCCGTCTCACGACGATTGTGCCCCGTTGCGATCACCTGGTCTCCCTTCACGATCACACAACCAATCGGCACCTCGCCAATGGCTTCTGCTTTCTTTGCTTCTTCGATGGCCAATTGCATAAATCGCTCATCACGTTCCATCGATTCACCTCATTTCTTATTTAAAACTATGAAAAAAAATGAAAATCAAATCCCTCGCCATATCGCTCGTATTGTGTGCTAGAATGGAACTTGCACTTTGGATAATGGAGGATGACATCATATGTTTATAACGGTAGAAGGACCGATTGGTGTCGGGAAAACATCACTGGCCCATATCATCAGTCAGCATTTCTCGATGCAGATGCTGAATGAAATTGTAGAAGAGAACCCATTTCTCGGCAAGTTTTATGAAGATATCGAAGAATGGAGTTTCCAAACGGAAATGTTCTTCTTGTGCAATCGATTCAAGCAGTTGGATGATATTCACAAACACCACTTGAGTCAGCAACAATCCGTCGTTTCGGACTATCATATTTTCAAAAACTTGATTTTTGCTCACCGTTCGCTGAAACCGGCACACTTGAACAAGTACGAGCAGATTTATAAGATTTTGACACATGATATGCCGAAACCTGATGTCGTCATTTACTTACATGCCAGCATTGAGACATTAATGAAACGAGTCGCCTTGCGTGGACGTGAAGTGGAAGAGAATATGTCTCGTGATTACCTCGAACAACTTGCTCACGACTATGAGACGTTTGTTGAATCATATCGCGCGGCCCATCCAGAAGTGAAGATTCTCTCGTTCAGTGGGGATGAACTCGACTTTGTACACAATCCGGACGACTTGACTCATGTCCTAAAAACGATTGAGCGTGAATTAGAATTAACTAAAGGAGCCCAAATAAAATGAAGCTGATTGATAAATATAACATCCCGAACGATACGATCATTACAATCGGTGGAATGGTTGGGATCGGGAAATCAACGATCACCAATTCGTTAGCCGATGCATTGAATTTCCGAACGTCTCTCGAAAAAGTAGATACCAACCCTTACCTCGATAAATTCTATCATGATTTCGAACGTTGGAGCTTCCATCTTCAAATTTACTTCTTGGCAGAACGTTTTAAAGAACAGAAGAAAATCTTCCAATACGGTGGCGGCTTCATCCAAGATCGTTCAATCTATGAAGATACAGGCATCTTCGCCAAGATGCACTATGAAAAAGGGACGATGTCACCAACAGACTACGAAACGTATTCTAGTTTGTTCGAGGCAATGGTGTTGACACCGTTCTTCCCGCACCCGGATCTATTAATCTATCTCGAAGGTTCGTTCGAACAAGTACTCGAACGCATTCAGATGCGCGGTCGCGAGATGGAGCAGCAAACACCAATCGCTTATTGGGAAGAAATGTACGCCCGCTACACAGAATGGATCAACAACTTCAACCTGTGTCCGGTATTGCGTCTCTCGATTGAAGAGTACGACCTCATCAACGACCCTGATTCAGTTGAACTCATTCTTGAGAAAATCGAAAAGCAACTCACGATTGCGCGCGAAGCAAAAGTGAGATAATCAATAGAAGGATTGCGCCAACGACAGCGTGATCCTTCTTTTTTGTGCATAAAAAAATCCACAGCGCTTATGTCTGTGGATACAAAAAATGCATCTGCCTCTGCAGATGCCCGATTGAAAGCGGAGTTGGTGGGATTCGAACCCACGCGAGCCTTGCGACTCCTAACGGATTTCGAGTCCGTCCCCTTCAGCCGGACTTGGGTACAACTCCAGGCCTAAAAAAGTGTAAAAAAAAGAAAGTGG
>NZ_JACSJP010000009.1:5861-18277 GCF_018617095.1 Exiguobacterium sp. s83
AGGAGGTGGTGGGATTCGAACCCACGCAGGCTGTTACACCCCTGACGGTTTTCAAGACCGTTCCCTTAAACCACTTGGGTACACCTCCAGAAGATATAAAATTGTGTGAGCCTCCAAAAAAGAAATGGAGGAGGTGGTGGGATTCGAACCCACGCAGGCTGTTACACCCCTGACGGTTTTCAAGACCGTTCCCTTAAACCACTTGGGTACACCTCCAAAGCTCATATGCAATTCGTGAGCAACAGTGTCGCTCGACATGATTTATAGTACCAACTGAAGAGACAGATGTCAAACCCTTTTGTGAAAAAACATTAAAAAAATTGAGCAGCCTCAAAATCGAGGCTGCTCAAGCGTTTAGTTCGGCATTTCAATCTTTTCTTTTCCACCCATGTAAGGACGAAGAACTTCTGGAATCACGACCGATCCATCCGCTTGTTGATAATTTTCAAGAATCGCTGCGACCGTTCGTCCGACGGCCAAACCTGAACCGTTCAACGTATGCACAAACTCAGGTTTCGCATTGGCGTCACGACGGAAACGAATTCCCGCACGACGCGCTTGGAAATCTTCAAAGTTTGAGCAAGACGAGATTTCACGATAGACCCCTTGTGCCGGCATCCATACTTCAATATCGTATTTTTTCGCGGCAGTGAATCCGAGATCTGCCGTACACATGCTGAGCACTTGATAAGGAAGGCCTAGACGTTTCAATACTTCTTCAGCATGACCTGTCAACAGTTCCAATTGCTCATAAGACTCTTCCGGTTTTACGAAGCGGACGAGCTCGACTTTATTGAATTGGTGCTGACGGATCAACCCACGCGTGTCACGTCCCGCTGACCCAGCTTCAGAACGGAAGTTTGCACTATATGCAGTATACGCGATTGGAAGTTGTGTTTCCGCAAGAATTTCTTCACGGTGCATGTTCGTGACCGGTACTTCAGCAGTCGGAACGAGGAAATAGTTCGTATCCGCTACTTTAAATGCATCCTCTTCAAATTTAGGAAGCTGACCCGTTCCTGTCATCGAATCTCGATTGACCATGTAAGGAGGTAACACTTCAGCGTACCCATGCTCATCTGAATGAAGGTCCATCATAAAGTTGATGAGGGCACGTTCTAAGCGAGCGCCTAATCCTTTATAGAAGACGAAGCGGCTACCTGTTACTTTTCCAGCGCGCTCGACATCGACGATTTGAAGGTCTTCCATCACGTCCCAATGTTGCTTAGGCTCGAAATCAAACTCAGGCTTTGTCCCGATTTCGCGAATCGTCACGTTGTCGTCTTCCGTTTCGCCGATTGGTGTTGATTCGTGCGGGATATTTGGGATGCTGAGTAAAATCAAGTTGAGTTCTGCCTCAACTTCGCGTAAATCTTCGTCCAACAGTTTGATTTCATCGCCGAGGCGACGTGTCTCTAAAATCGGACCTTCGGCATCTTCTTTGTTCCGCTTCAATTCAGCGATCTGTTTTGTCGCTTCGTTGCGCTTCGCTTTCTTCACTTCGACTTCGTTGATCAAGTCGCGACGTTTCTCCTCTAGTTGTGGGAAGCGGTCAAGTGCACTCAAGTCTTCCCCCCGGTGAGCTAACTTTTCTTTAATCCCTTCAAAATCCTGTCGCAAACGTTTAATGTCTAACATTGCTATTCCTCCTTTTTCATATAAAAAAGGTGGCACGTCCCTTTCCCGTAGGAAAGGGACGAACCACCTTGGATCCGCGTTGCCACCCTCGTTGCCCAAATGTTTGAGCCACTCGATGCACGTAACGTGTGCGAACGTGACTTGTTTCCAAGTCAATGCTCCGAGGCCGATTCGGTCACGTCATCTCACTAGTTTGCACCAACCACTAGCTCTCTGTCAGTAGACGTACGTAACGTACTTATTCTCATCATCGCATCTGTCATTGAATTAATCTTACTTTACAACATCTCAACTTGTTCGACAAGACTGATTTTTCCAAGTGCGAGTCGGATTTGATCGAGGAAATCCAAAAAAGCTCGCGTTATTCTCGTCAAGAACGAGGCGGTATCGACCGACTCCGCTGTAACAAGTGCCATCTTAGGAGGAGCCTCTCCCTCTAAATAGCGTACGTTCTCCGAAGAATCGATGGTGACCATGCCTGCCTGTGTGTCAGCCTTAATCGGAGCCTCTAAATCAAGCAGATCATATTCGGGCTCCGGTACGGGTCTTCCTTTTTCGACTAATACTTCAAAGTCGTTCGTCGTTCGGACCGCGACTTGCTCTTCCTCGCCTTGAGAGACCGTTGCCATCTTGGAGATTGTCTCCCCCATCCGCAAGATTGGGGTCATCACGAAATCCGCATAAGCATAATCATGTAGCGCTTTCGTTGCTGCATAACGTCCCTCGTCCGATGTTGCACCGAGGACGACCGACAAAACGGTACGCCCATCCCGTGTGGATACGCCGATGAAACAATATCCCGCCTCATTCGTCGTGCCTGTCTTGAAGCCGAGCATTCCCGGATAAGCGAGGTCACGATTAGCGAGCATGCGATTCGTCGCATCAAATCGAACACCGTCGACGTCCACGTATGCCCGCTTCGTCACGTCGAGCACTTCCGGATACGTCGTCAAATACGCGATCGCGAGCTTCATCAAGTCCTTAGCAGACGTCAAGTTGTCTCCCGGTAGGCCAGCGGATTCAGAATCGAGTCCTGAGGCGTTCGCGAACGTCGTTTGCGTCATCCCTAATTCATCAGCCCGGCGATTCATCTCTTTGACGAATGCCTCTTCCGAACCGGATACGGCCTCCCCGAGCGTTACGGCCGCTTCATTCGCTGAACGAATCAACGCGGCATCGTATAATTCTTTGACGGTATATGGTTTATTTAACAGCGGGATTCGTGCCAACCCCGGCTTTCTCGTCAACGCCAAAGCAGCATCGCTCGGTGTGATTTCTTGTGTCCAACTGAGTTTCCCTGCCTGAATCGCCTCACGCGTCAAAAATGCAGTCATCAGCTTCGTGATTGAAGCCGGCTGAAGCATCGAATCTTCTTGTTTGGCAAATAGAACTTGTCCTGTCGTCACGTCTACAAGCATCGCGCTTGCTGCATCCACTTTCGGAGCGGCCGCAGAGGCAGCCGATGGCAACATGGTCTGTATGACGAATACGACAGTGAGCAATATGATGAAATAACGGGCCTTCACATCGTTTCCCCTTTCTGTACGCTTCTTTGTTCAGTGTAACAAAAAATAAGTTTGAAGGACCCCCTTTTTGCGAGGTCCCTCAAACTTATACATGTTGACTCTGATTCGCTTTGACCATCTCGATAAAATAGCGATGTAACGAGAGGTCATCCGTCAATTCGGGATGGAACGAGCAAGCCAGATACTGATTGTAACGGACCGCCACAATCGCTTCCTCCACTTCAGCGAGCACATCTACTTCCGGTTCGACACGTGCCACTTGTGGGGCACGAATAAAGACCGCTTCGACTGGCTCATCGATCCCTTTCACTGGAAGGTCGACTTCAAAACTGTCGACCTGACGTCCGAACGCATTGCGTTTCACTGTCATCGGGATTTTCTTCAAGTGGGCGTCATACCCTTCGACTTCGTTCGCGAGAAGAATCATGCCGGCACATGTGCCGAACATTGGTAACGTTTCCGTCTCTCGAAGTGGTTCAAGTAATCCATAACGATCGAGTAGTCGACGCATTGCCGTGCTCTCTCCACCTGGTAACACGAGTCCGTCAATTGACTCCAAGTCTTCTACCGAGCGAACGACAACGGTTCGAGCACCGAGCGCTTCCAGCATGCGAACATGCTCACGAATCGCACCTTGCATTCCTAATACGCCAATCGTTACCATCTTACCAGCCTCGTGGTGCCATGAGTTCTTCTTCTTTGAGTGTGCGGACGTCGAGTCCTTTCATCGCCTCACCCAATCCTTTTGACAAGTGTGCGATTCGCTCATAGTCATCGTGATACGTTGTTGCTTCTACAATGGCACGTGCAAATTTTTCTGGGTTCTCCGCTTTGAAAATACCAGATCCGACAAAGACTCCATCTGCCCCGAGGTGCATCATCAAGGCAGCATCCGCTGGTGTCGCGATTCCACCTGCTGCGAAGTTTACGACCGGCAGACGGCCCGCTTCACGGATTTGCATCAATACTTCAAACGGTGCACCGAGGTCGCGCGCCTCTGTCATGACCTCATCTACGCTCATCGACAAGAGACGTTTCACTTGAGCTTGGACTGTACGCATATGACGAACCGCTTCGACGATGTTCCCTGTTCCCGGCTCCCCTTTTGTACGAATCATCGCTGCCCCTTCACCGATACGGCGGGCTGCTTCACCGAGGTCGCGTGCTCCACATACGAACGGCGCCGTATAGTCGCGCTTGTACAAGTGGAACTCTTCGTCGGCTGGTGTCAACACTTCACTCTCGTCAATGAAGTCGACCCCCATCGACTCGAGGACACGTGCTTCAGCGATATGCCCGATCCGGCATTTTGCCATAACCGGCACAGATACTGCCCCCATGACGTCTTCGATGATTGTCGGGTCAGCCATACGGGCAACGCCACCCATTTTACGGATATCTGATGGTACACGTTCGAGCGCCATGACAGCCACAGCACCGGCAGCTTCAGCGATTTTCGCCTGTTCAGCGTTGATGACGTCCATGATGACGCCACCTTTTTGCATTTCAGCCATCCCACGTTTTACTTTATCTGTCCCTACTTGTCTCTTTTCCATTGAAATCCCTCCATTGATTCGTGTTCTACTTGCTAGTATAAGTTGAATTGACTATATTAAAAGTGCCAGTTTCTCATTATTTAAAGTGGTCAGTTTTAAATAAAGGACTCTATTTCATCTATCACGAACCTGTTGAAGTATAAAGGAGGAATACGTATGTTAAACCGCGATTCGTTTGATGGGGGTCATCGTGCCTCATTCGGGACACCCGGGATTGTCTCTTTCATCATTATTCTTGGGTTTATGCTCTACTTCTTTTTTGGTTCGTAAAGAAAGGAACGTCACACCATGGATATGCTTACCTTATCGCTTGATCAAGAATCGTCCATCCCGCTTTACGAGCAATTGTATAAGCACATTCGGGATGCCATCCTCGACGATACGTTAAAGACAGGAACCAAATTACCTTCAAAGCGTAAGCTCTCTCAATTTTTAGATGTCTCGCAGACCACGGTCGAGTTCGCGTATGCCCAGTTACTCGCCGAAGGATACATCGAGTCCATTCCTCGAAAAGGATTTTATGTGTTACCTCAAGAGGAACTGTACGTCCGGCGCTCGAGTAGTACCATCACACCAGCCCCTCAGCGAAAGACATATGATTATGATGTTTCCCCGAGTCAAATCGACACGACTGCCTTCCCGTTTGAACGATGGAAGCGACACATCAAACATGTAGTCGATGACGTGAATCATGAATTACTTGCGTTAGGTTCTGTTCAAGGAGATCTAGAATTACGCCAAGAAATCGCCACATATCTTTATCACTCCCGCGGCGTACAGTGCTCACCAGAACAGATCATCGTCGGCTCCGGAACGGAACAGCTGTTGCCACAGCTCTTGAATCTCTTACCTGACTCGTCTATCTTCGGAATCGAAGACCCTGGCTATCCGCTCACGCGCCTGTTGTTCGAGCAACAAGGACGCACATCGATTCCTATTCCCGTAGACGATAGTGGTGTTTGTGTGAATGAACTCGAGCGTCATGCAATCGATGCACTATATGTCACACCTGCTCATCAATTTCCGACAGGGACCGTCCTGTCTGTCAGTCGAAGGCAACGTTTGTTAAATTGGGCACTCGTCCATCAGACGTATATCATCGAAGACGATTACGACAGCGAGTTTCGCTATAGCGGCAAGCCGATTCCGTCACTGCAGAGCATGGACCCGAACGAACGGGTTATCTATATCAGTACGTTTTCAAAATCTCTCATGCCATCCTTACGCATCGGCTATATGGTCTTACCGACACCCTTGTTAAACCGTTACCGGGAACGACACCAGTATTTCACCTGTAGCGTTCCCCGGTTCGAACAACAGACGTTGGCCTTATTTATGTCGAGCGGTGACTTTGAGAAGCATTTGAACCGGATGCGAAAAATATACCGTCGTAAGTTAGAAAGTGTCCTCTCAGCCTTCCGACCATTCGAACCGACCGTCACCGTGACCGGAGCAAGTGCCGGATTGCACGTCGTTTTGACCATCGCGACCGAGCGAACAGAACAAGAATTGAAGCGGTCCGCCGAATCCGCCGGAATCGCCATTAAATCCATGAACGACTATCGCATCGTGCATCCGGACTCCCACAAGCAATTTCTATTCGGGTTTGCGCATTTGCCGGAGTCGACTTTACCTGACGTGATCGTTCAGTTGATGCTTGCGTGGGAAGTTTCAAAAGGAGGGAAGTCATGAATCGACGTATCCGGTGGCTCATCGGACTTTTACTCATTGGGAGCGGCATCCTCTTTTTGACGAGTCCGATTTGGAAAAATGCCATTGCCAGTTCGACGAGTGAATACGTGGTGGAACAGATGAAATTTCAAGAAGAGAGCGAATTTGATCCAAGTTATGATTTCAAAGCCGTCAGTCCACTCTCTGTATCGGACGTCCTACAAGCGCGCAATCGGTTTCATAATTTGCCGACAATCGGCGTGATTTCAATTCCCGATGTCTCACTGAAACTTCCCATCATGAAAGGATTGGACAATGAAAGTCTCGCGGTAGGCGCCGGAACGATGCATCCTGAACAAGAGATGGGCAAAGGGAACTATGCGCTCGCCGGCCACTATTTACAACGAGCGACCGCTCTATTCGGACCGCTCCATGAAATCGAGGTCGGTGCGACGATCTACCTTCAGGATGAAGTGCAAACGTACGAGTACGTAGTCACTTCGCTTGAAACCGTCTCTCCTGAACGAGTCGATGTATTAGATGACACCTCAACCCCAACCATCACGTTAATCACGTGTACGTTCGATACGACAGAGCGCCTGATTGTAAAAGGAAAGCTCGTCGCTCCATCCTCTTGACCGCTTCTCCTTTCAAAATAGGAGAGGCGGTTTATTATTTTTGCAAAAACATATTGTGAGCGCTTTCAAATTCCGCTAAACTATTTTTGAAAACGTTTGCATAAAAGTGTGCAAATATATTTGACAGGAAGAGGTGCCTCATGAAAAAAACAACCGCTCGTCAGGCTTCGACGCTGATCCTTTCCGGAGCATTACTCATTCAAGCCGGTGTCCCGATGAACGCATTGGCCGAACCGACTACGATGACGATTGATGGATCGAAAACAGACTGGACTTCAACCCCAGCCCTTGCGACTTCCCCGGCTACGGGTTGGCAAGGATTTGATGTCGGTGATTTATACATACAAAACGATGCTCAACATCTTTATTTTTACGTAGATGCGAACAATGTCCCGAATTGGGGCGACAACGGACAATACATTAACATCGCCCTTCAAATTAACGATGAAGATTCTGGCGTCTCTGAAAATCCACTCGGATACCCATTCGACTTTACAGGCGTCGACAAGGCACCTCAATATCATGTTCTCGTTCGTGTCGATGGCGATCAAAAAGTCAAAGAGGCCGCCCTTTATAAGGCCGGACAGGATACCCCACTCTTACAATTGAACCAATTGAACGGTGCGGCTTTCGCAGTGGACCGGACGAAAGGATTCGAAGGAAAGATTCCATTATCCTTACTCGGGCTAAACAATGGAGACCAAGTTCGTGCCTTGACTGTATTGAGCGGCAATAATGCAGGAGAGCATGGTGCGTTCGATACGATTCCAAGTAACGCGGCCAACCAACTGGCGAACAGCTGGAACGTCGCTGCTACTCCGTCGACGCAATCCGTATATAGTGCCCCGTTCACGTTAAATGGGGTGGAGACGGTTGATCAGCTTGAGGTCGTTTCGGTGACCCCGGCTTCATCCTCGATCGACGTGGATGTGTCTACCCCAATCACATGGACGTTCAACGAACCTGTCCGTCTCGATACTGAAGCAGCCACGCTTCAACAAGGAGAGACAAAAATCCCGGTCGACGTGACAACGAACGGTTCGACCGTGACGCTTCAGCCGAAAGAGGCACTCGCACTCGACACGTCATATACGGCGACCATCCCAGCGGATGCGGTGACAGGGATGATTTCCAACACGTCACTCCCTGCCTTGACGACTTCGTTCAAAACGGCAACCAAGCTCGCCGATCCATGGGAAACGACTCGTTATATCGAGATGAAGTATGTCCGCGCGGATGGAGATTATACGGATTGGAACTTGTGGACGTGGAGCACCGGTAAAAAAGACGGCCAAGTTGACCCGTATCGCATCACGGAGGACGAGGCCATCTTCCGAATTCCCGTTGGCCAAGACGCCACCAAAGTCGGATTTGTGATCCGAAAAGGAACGGATTGGGCCGTGAAGGACGCATACGGAGAAGACAGATACGTCACGCTCGGAGAAGACCGTGTCACGAAGGTCCTCGTCGAAAGCGGCAAAGGTGTGTTCCATCAAGTTCCGACAGTCAACGGACCAGTGTACGGTACAGACGGGATCAGTTTCTTCTACCGCGATGTAGCACTCTATGAATCCGGAAAAATGAATGAAATCGAACAGGTCGCACTCAAAATCAATGATGAAAGTTATCCAATGACGTATGAGCCTGAAAACGAATGGTTCCGCCACACAGTGCGTTTGCCTGAAGGCGTTCATGATTACACGTACCTCGTCACAAAAGACGGGGTGACGACTGAAGTGAAGGATCCGTACTTTGAGGCTTCTCAAATCGAGTATCGCCAACCGACCGTCAAACTCACTTCTTCAGTCAGTCCAAAAGCGATTAGCTCCAGAGAAAATGCCGTCCTACGGGTAAAACCAACTTTACCGAAGGGAGTGACGCTTCGTGAACTCTATATCGATGCACGACCTCTCGGAGGACCCGCTAAGTTGCACATCGACCGTGCATTGAATGCTCAAACCATTGCGGTGAAAGATACGATCAAACCAGGAAACAAGACGCTCTCTGTCACAGCCGTCGACCAGTATGGAAATGTCCATCGCTCGAAGACCACCATCCGTGTCGTTCCGAAATCGATGAAAGAGAAACAAGCATTTGATTGGGATGAGGCACGAATCTACTTCATGCTAACCGACCGCTTCTATAACGGGGACGTGTCCAATGATAATCCGAACCGTGAGTACTATGATAAAGACCATCTGGAATCGTACCATGGTGGAGACTTTGCGGGTGTCACAAAAAAACTCGATTATTTAGACGACTTGGGCATCAATACAATCTGGATTACACCGATTGTGGATAACATCGATTGGGATTTGCGTTATGGGAAAGATGGGTCTCAATATGGCTATCACGGATATTGGGCGAAAAACTTTGAAAAACTTGATGAACACCTTGGAGATATGGCCGCATTCCATAAATTGATTGACGAGGCGCATAAGCGTGGCATCAAAATTATGGTCGATGTCGTCTTGAACCATCCAGGCTACGGCATGGAACCAGGTGCAAGTTCAGCCGTCACGAATTTCCCGACGGATGCAGAACGACAAGTATTCGATGGCATGATTCGCGAGAATCCGGTCGATGGGGACGACCTCAGAATGTCCTTATCTGGTCTTCCTGATTTCAAGACCGAGGAAGCGGCCGTGCGGGAGCAATTGGTCAAATGGCAGACGGATTGGATCAAACGTTCGAAAACGAAAAAAGGAAATACGATCGACTATTTCCGTGTCGATACGGTCAAACATGTAGATTCAACGACGTGGAAATCATTCAAAAATGAGCTGACAACAATCAAGCCGGATTTCAAACTCATCGGCGAACACTATGGTGCCAGCATCAACAACACAGGCGGCTATTTGAGAAGTGGTCAAATGGATTCCTTGCTCGACTTCGATTTTAAATACCAGGCCGAGCGATTCGTAAACGGCAACATTGAAGATGTAGAAAAAGCGCTTCAATACCGGAATAACCAATTATCGAATGAAGCAACACTTGGACAATTCTTAAGTAGCCATGACGAAGATGGATTCCTCGTCTCGCGTGCAGGTGGAGACACAGGCAAGCAAATGGTCGCTGCTGCCCTTCAGATTACGGCCAAAGGTCAACCGGTCATCTATTACGGAGAAGAGGTCGGACAATCTGGTAAACATGCAGGGGATATGGACAAAGGTGAATTTAACGAGAACCGCTATGACTTCGACTGGTCACGTGTCAAAGGGGAAGGGAAAGCGATGCATACGCATTACCAGAAACTATTGAATATCCGTGCAGACTATTCTCACGTATTCAGTAAAGGAACGCGTTCATCCGTCGCTGTGAATGCTACTTCTGGTTATTCGATCTTTGAGCGGGCCTACGGCAAACAGTCTGTTCTTGTCGGATTGAACACGAAAGAAAAAGCGCAAACCGTTTCATTTAAGACGTCGTACAAGGCGAAGACCGTTTTGATTGACCGCTATAGCGGCAAGTCATACACGGTTCAAAAAGACGGGAAGGTGACCGTCTCACTTCCTGCACAAGATCAAGGAGGAACTGTCATTTTAGTCGAGAAACGCAAATAAAGAACCGCCATCCTGAGTGAACAGGATGGCGGTTTTTCATTAACGTGAATAGTTTGGTGCTTCTTTTGTGATGTTGACATCGTGTGGGTGGCTCTCTTGGAGTCCAGCACCTGTCATACGAATGAACTGTGTATCTTCACGAAGGGCACGAATGTCGGCAGCGCCGCAATACCCCATACCTGAACGAAGACCACCGATCAATTGATAGACCGTGTCAGCCAGTTCACCGCGATACGCGACGCGACCTTCGATACCTTCTGGAACGAACTTTTTGTCTGCTTCCTGGAAGTAACGGTCTTGGCTTCCGCGTTTCATCGATGCTTCCGATCCCATACCACGGTACGTCTTGAATTGACGACCTTGGTAGATTTCCATCTCACCTGGGCTCTCTTTCACACCTGCGAGCAAGCTTCCGAGCATGACTGCGTTGGCTCCTGCGGCAATCGCTTTGACGATATCACCAGAGTACTTGATTCCACCGTCAGCGATGACTGAGACACCGTGCTCTTTCGCTTCTGTCACACAGTCATAAACTGCTGTGATTTGCGGAACACCGACACCTGCGACGACACGTGTCGTACAGATCGAGCCTGGTCCAATCCCAACTTTAATGACGGATGCTCCTGCTTCAATCAATGCACGTGTCGCTTCTGCTGTCGCCACGTTCCCTGCGATAATTGGAAGGGACGGGAACATATCACGTAATTCACGCACTTTTTCAAGTACGCCAGCTGAGTGACCGTGTGCCGTATCGATGACTAGTGCATCCACACCTGCTTCAACCAACACTTGAGCACGTGAGGCCGCGTCTTTCGTCACACCGACTGCAGCTGCGACAAGAAGACGACCTTGCTTATCTTTTGCTGCGTTCGGGAACTGTTCGACCTTCTCGATATCTTTCGTCGTAATGAGACCTTTCAATACGCCGTTCTCATCGACAAGTGGAAGTTTCTCGATACGATGTTGATGAAGGATACGTTCAGCTTCTTCAAGCGATGTACCCACTTTTGCTGTGATGAGATTCTCTGTCGTCATGACATCTTTGATCACCGTCGAATAGTCTTTGATGAAGCGAAGATCACGATTCGTTAAAATACCGATCAATTGACGCTCTTCTTCTGAGTTGACGATTGGAACGCCCGAAATACGGTATTTACTCATCAAGTATTCTGCATCATATACTTGACGGTCTGGAGTTAAATAGAACGGGTTTGTGATGACACCATTTTCTGAGCGCTTTACGCGATCGACGTGCTCAGCCTGCATTTCCATCGACATGTTCTTGTGAATGACACCTAAACCACCTTGACGGGCCATAGCGATCGCCATTGGGGCTTCAGTGACAGTATCCATACCGGCACTGATGATTGGAATATTTAATTCGAGTCCTTCACAGAGCTTCGTGCTTAAATCAACGTCACGTGGTAAGACATTTGAAAACCGTGGTACGAGTAATACATCATCAAATGTTAAACCTTCTTTTGCAAACTTATTTTCCCACATAAAAATTGATGGCCCCTTTCTCGTTCTACCTACATCTTTGTTTCGAAATATTTCTGTAATGGTAACAGGTATAACGCAAAAGTGCAATTCAATTCCCGATGTTCAGAAAGTTCAGAATTGTGTTCATTGGCTTAAATTATATGCAAATTGTTCGGAATTTCATTGTATGGATCAGTAGATCTTGGAGTTCGGTTTCATTATGAACGTAAAAAAACGACCGAGCGTATGCTCAGTCGTCCTGCGTTGTTGCCTGGCAACGTCCTATCCTCACAGGGGGAGATCCCCCAACTACTTTCGGCGCTGAGACGCTTAACTTCCGTG
>NZ_JACSJP010000010.1:0-4856 GCF_018617095.1 Exiguobacterium sp. s83
AAAAAAAAACGGCTGCACTCGAGTCGGGGGAACCGACCTCGTGCAACCTTAGGATACTGATATGATTCGTGCCTGAACAACTCGAATCATACCAAAAGTCCTCCATCTTGCGCAAATGCTTTATTTCGAAAATAGGTAAGTTCCCATTGACTCGAGTCAGTCGGGAAAGGACGTGCGAGATGGAGAATCCAAATACAGAACCTCCTCAAGAGGGTATGGTCTGGGTATGTTCGCCTTTTATTACTACTCGTAACGGCAAGCGTATTTACGCTTCGCATTACGGTAAAAAGGCATTCTGCTTCTGGGCTAAACCACGCAAAACTCGATAAGAGGCAGCCGACAAGCCGATCCGTTTTACGGGTCGGCTTTTGATTTTGAAATTCTATTTGAACGGCTACATCGTATCGATACGATGTAGCCGTTCGAGTGGAATCCACTTCTCTGATCCAGTGACCGCGAGGGAACGGGTCGGGGAAGAATGGTCTTGGGAGTGTCGATCCCGACAGGGATTGGCACTCCCTTTCTCGTGACCTGACACGAGAAACATCCCTTGATTTTTACCTCGTAGAGCCCGCCTCTTGCTTGCAAGAGTATAGCGGGCTATACTCTTTTTATTCAGAATGATCCCAGTACTCCCGAACTTCCTCTTCAACTTCTTTCTTGATTCCTTTTAATTTCTTGATTGTTTGGCTGAAACACGCAATCACTTCACGGTCTCGTTCAGTAAAAACCGTACCCTCAATGATCGTAACATTGGTAGAAAGAGCATCGAGTTCTCCCAGTGCATCATCAAGAACCTTAATGACATGAGAGTAATCTAAGGCATCCAGATCTTCCTTCACGCGAAGTTCATACACCCCACGAGCAACCTTTTTGATTCGGTCGTCTTTTTCGAATAGACGGTTTAAAACTCCCGTAAACAATGACTCTTCATCTTTGTGCGTTTTGCTCAACTCCTCGATGATGTCATTGCGAGTGAACTGAATTGATGATTGAGCACCTAGTTTCTCTTTCAAAATACCTTGTACCACTTGCTCCAAAAGAGCACTTCTACTCGGTTGCTTGTTTTCAGCCATAACGGCACCTCATTCCTGTTTGATATTTCTAATATAAGAAACTTATAGAAATTTGTCAACTGAAAAGAGAAATTTTTAGAAATTTTATTTAAAGGAGGATTTTCTATTGGCATTCGAATTCGCTTGGAACGCTCAAAAGAATCAAATGAGCGACGTCAAAGGCAAAGAGAAAGAACAAGAACGAGAAGGCAAAATCAAGAACCACATGATCGATCCAACCCGAACCCACCTCAACTACGATTTCGTGAAAAGTGAAGTAGGTCTCTATGAACGTACTAAAGAAAGACGGGACGAACTGAAAAAACAAGGCAGCCGTGTTCAGAAAAACTCGGTCGTCCTGTATTCCAACATCATCACGATCCCGAAAGAAGAAGCCGACAAGATGACGGACGAGGAGCATCAGAAATACTTCAAGAGTTGCTATGAATACTTCTGTGATCGGTACGGCAAAGAGAACGTGATGAGTGCCAAGGTGCATCTGGACGAGACGACGCCCCACATGCACCTTCACTTCATGCCCGTGAACAAAGAGAACGGCAAATTACAGGCAAGGACGGTAATGGGACCGAAAGCGTTGCGGGAGATTCACGACCAACTACCGAAGTTTCTCCACGAACGAGGGTTTGACGTGAAACGGGCGAGTGGCGAGAAGACGAAGATGAAACTCGACATTCATGAATTCAAGGCGCATCAAGACTTCAAGCGCCAAACGGAGCAACTTCGAGAAGAAGTCCAAGACTTGTCCGAAAAAGCGACTAAAGGCAAAGAGTACGTGATGAAGGCCAAGGACGTCCGTGACCAGTTGGACGAGCAGGTAGTCGAATACGAGACTCTACTCGGGAAGCAAAGAAAACAAATCGAAGTCGGTCAAAAGCAATTGGACTCTCTCTATGCAGAACTCGAGACGACAGAAGATTTCATCAGCAAAGAAATCAAATCGTTGAAAGGGCAGGCGGATCAGTACCGTTCGGAAATCCAAGAGACGGTCGATGCATTATCAGATCTTCGTCTAGTCGAGAGTTTCAACGAGAGCGCCAAGCCACAAAAACTATCGAGCAACCTGACAATCTCCCCTTCTTCTTTCGAGAACTTGAAGAAACAAGCCGAATTGTCGGTCCAACTACAAAAGGCGCTGCAGGCGAGCGAACGAGAAAAGAAACAACTCATGGATCGGAACAGGTATCTCGAGTCGCAGAACGATCGCATCCCGAATCTTCTGCAAGAGAATCGACGACTGGCGAGAGAGATTGAGTTTTTCAAGTCCGTATTAACCAAGTTGAAAGAAGCACTGGTCAATCAAAAGATGATTGCTCAAGATAAATTGGATAAATGGATTGGGTCTTTCAAGTCGAGAGCGACCTTCGAAATGAACGGATCAGTCGAACCAGAACTTGAGAACGAGAAGGAAAAAGAGGGGTTCGAATGGCATCGAGAGACATACGGGGCGAAGTACGAAGAGAAAAGTCGCGATATGGAGCGTTAAAACGTTCTGAGAGACGTCCTCGTGAGAAATAAAGGCAAAGACCCATGCATAGCCGGGAATGCCTGAAAAGGCGAATTTCGGGCCGTACATGGGTCTTTGCTACGAATACTAACTTTATAGGCAATTGACACATTAATTTCGCTTCAAGAATCGAGACTTTCTTGGAGCGAAATCGACACGATTTGGTCGAGCATGAGGACGAGCCCTTTCTTGATAAGAATCTTCCCTTTCGGGTCGGGCTGGAAGTAATCGAGTCGAATCAGCAGGTCGCCGATCGCCCGTTTCTCCGAAATCTCGGCTTCGAGCGTCTCAAAGTCGATGTTGGCAACCTCGTAGGTCGATCCGTTCGTCATTGAAATCCAAATTTCATCCATCATTTTCCCGCCTTTTGAGGGTCAAAAAGTTTGTGAATTCGGTCGATTTTTGTCCATTTTTCAGACTTTGGCTTGAGAGCGTCGCTAAGTTTGCGTGGAGTTTTTATTTCACGCAATCATCATGATTTAATGATCACTTTCGTGTTCTGGGCAAAACGCTTGTGATTCACCATAGTGATAGTATCGACTACAATCTGGACAAACCTGCATGCTAGAAGCACAGCTATCACAGATATACGCACCGTCCCAACGTTCTTCTAAATGATTGTACGTCGACAACGATCTACCGCAGTTCTCTGCACACTTCACAAAATGACTAGTATCTTTTGACAATCTAACCACTCTCCCTACTTTTATTTAACGGCTCAAATGCACCGTAACCCCTTCATCCCTCAAAGTAAATAGCTAAAATCATCCACTGACTACTCGATCCACGCTGCAATCTCTTCGGATTGCTACCGTGGATCTTTCAACGCCCTTCTTCGTTCCACTGAACGCACTTCGCTACGGCGTTTACGCCTTCGCTCGCTTGTCGGGGCACATGCGGAACACTTCGCCAGACTACGCTAGGCTCGTATTCCTCGTGCCACATACTAATTTGCATCGTCTACGTCTCGCCAATGTGGCAGGCATTTCCTCAAGTTTTCACTTGCATGGAGCGAGGGCAACATTCATCCTGAAGCGAAATGACGGAAACGGCGGACAGAAAATGCCTTCCTATCCGGCAAAATTCGACAACGTCGATTAGATTGCGGGATGGGAAGGAAGGCACGTCTGATTCGGGTTCATCCCTCGCTTCATGCTCGGTTTCCGTCGTATCAGCCCAATCTAATGCTAGGGTTTCCCCATGACCGTACTACACACTCAAACAAGCCCTTGCGGTTTCAACGCCCCCCGATGCCGTGCACCGGTTCATCAACTCGGTTGTATCGTCCTCCCCGTTCATAACGGGAAGTCCTGCCGTAGTGATTGGTTACGATTTTTAGCAGTCTACTTATGTACGATCCTTCACCCCCGTAGGGGTCTTGTCTTTCCTTCATTCAGCACTAAGGTAGCCCTCACCCTCCCTAACGTCCGATTGGGAAGACGTTAGGGATATGTAGGCACTCATGGTTCTCGGCATCGTTCCGATCTCCATGAGCCGTTGATTACGGGGCGCTCCCTCGACGTGTCGTGCACGTCCGCATAAGGCTCAACTCACCTTTGTCAGTGTTTTTGAGAGGTATCAGGCAATTCCTCTTATTCGATTAGTCCATAAACTCATCTTAAAAATGAGTTTATGGAAAACGAAAAAGACCGTTCAACTGGCGCTCTCCAGTCAAACGGTCTTTGTAGATAGGGCCCATACGCTTGTTTTTGCTTAAAAAACAGGTTAGTATGTACCTATAAACGTGCCCTCTGAGGTGTTCAGGGGGTACACCGTTTAACCAGTGTTAGCGCACTTGGTTAAACAAAAGTCATTCCTTTGATTCGTATCAGTAGTTGGTAGCTTCTGATATGGGGAGGAGTGGCTTTTTTTTCGTCCATGTTTAATTGTCTTAATATTAACAAAACAATCACCGTTGTGGAAAGTCTTTATTTTCCACAAAAACTTTTTTGGGCTGTTCGCTATTTTTTAGGCGAGTATCGTTTTATCATTATACATGTAGGGCGATCAGGGCGAAGGCGACAGCACCAATGGTTGAAAAGCCAACTTATGTTACAGTTGTGTTACATTTACCATGGAATCTATTGACAACGTTTCCTTATCACGCTATATATATTAATGAAGGGTAATCGATAAGCCTAGATGGGAGTTATGCATCAAGATTAATCGTTTCCTTCAACCGAATTCAAAAAAAAACGGCTGCACTCGAGTCGGGGGAACCGACCTCGTGCAACCTTAGGATACTGATATGATTCGTGCCTGAACAACTCGAATCA